>JAFSJY010000051.1 GCA_017449215.1 Acholeplasmatales bacterium
TGAAACATCAGAATATAGATTCACTAATGAATTATTAACAATCATAAATGATAATAACATTATTTATAAAATGATATAAGGGAATCATCCACTGGATAATTCCCCTATTTGTAAACTTTATTATTGCAATTTAGCATATATCTTTAATGCTATTTTATTATCAGATATCATTTTATACATATTACCTTTATAAAATGATGGTAACAAATTACATTTAGCTAAGCTTGGTTCTCTTTTTTGAAATTTCTTTCCATTTGATATTTTATTATATCTTTCTTTTTTATAATTATCTAAATTAGATTTATATGAAAAAATATGTCCAATAGCTTTTGATTCTATATCTCTTAATAAATAACATGGAAGCTTATAATAAATTGAATCGAAATCATATTTTGCAATATTATTCTTTGTGTTATGTATTAAATGTTCTAAATACATTCTCCCTTCTAAATTATTTAATTCATTTATTTCATCATAATGCTTCAACACTACATCACATACATAATTTAATGCAGAATTATATAAAGCTAATGTATTAGCTACTATATGTCTTAATTTATTTGTATTATTTATAACTTCAACATTGTAGCTAACAACACTCATATTATCCCTTCCTCAAATCTTCATTTCCTTGATTTATAATATATTCTTTAATATTATCCATTATATTATCGCTAGTAGTAGCTATATAATATGAAGGACTCCATATATGTCCTCCATTTAATACTTTTGATAATTCATTTTTATCTGTCTCATCTTTATTACTCATACCAACTAACTCTATGCATTAAATGATATCTTAATTATATTATGTATTAATTAACTATTCAATATATAAATGCATAGTAAAAAATAGATGTTATATACTTTAGTATATACTTTGAGAAAAATTGATGACATATGCACTTTTATTTAGCATTTTTAAACAATTTTTTCTCAAAAAATGATATAACTAGAGCCTAACTCGTAAATCAATTAACGAGTGTGCGGCTCTAGTTCATCAATAATAAAAAAACTACTACAAGTTGTTTTTTAACAAGTAGCAGTATTTTTTGTTATTTTCTTTTTTCTTCAATGAACTCATACATTGTTGTTGCATCCTGAGCCTTTGTTTTAGGATCTAATGATACAACCTTGACGCTTACTGATTTTGTACCAAATTCAACTGTTACAATATCACCTATCTTAAGTTCCTTAGAGGGCTTAGCTGGATTACCATTTACTAAAACACGCTCATTATCAGCAACCTCTTTTGCAAGAGTTCTTCTTTTAATTAATCTTGATACCTTTAAAAATTTATCTAATCTCAAGATTATTCACCTTTTGTTTCATCTGTTGATTCATTAGCTTCTACTGGAGTGTCAGCCTTTGGAGTCTCTTCAGTAGCAACCTCTTCCTTTGGTGCTTCCTCTGTCTTAGCTTCTTCAGCCTTTTCCTCAGTAAATGCTGCCTCAGCATCTGCCTTAGTTTCAGCCTCCTGTGACTTTCTTTCCTCCTCAGCATCACACCAAGCAAGCTTACCAGTCTTACAAATCTCTTCGATATCTGGCTTAGTTAATGTTTCAACCTTTAATAAGTATTCTGCAATATTAGTTAATAAATCCATATTTGAAGAAATAACATCCTTTGCCTTAGCATAGCATTCTTCAATAATCTTTCTTTGCTCACGGTCGATTTCAAGTGCAACCTGGTCAGAGAAATTCTTTTCCTTTAAATAATCTCTACCTAAGAATACAGAACCACCTGGAGTTTCATATTGCATAGGACCTAAATCACTCATACCATATTCAGTAACCATACTACGAGCGATTTGTGTTGCATTTTGGAAGTCATTTGAAGCTCCTGTTGAAACCTCATTAAACATAATCTCTTCTGCAACTCTACCACCTAAGAAGCCAGTGATAGTTTCTAGCATTTGTGATTTAGTACGGAAGAATGTTTCTTCCTTAGGCATCATTAGGTTATAACCACCAGCTTGTCCTCTTGGAACAATAGTAATCTTTTGAACCTCTGATGCATTTTCAAGCTTAATACCAATAACAGCATGACCAGCCTCATGATAAGCAACAAGCCTTCTTTCGTGATCAGTATACTTCTTACTCTTTTTAGCAGGACCCATCATAACACGGTCGATTGCTTCATCAATATCCTTCATAGAAATAACCTTACGATTACCTCTAGCTGTTAATAATGCTGCCTCATTTAATACATTTTCCAAATCAGCTCCTGAGAAACCTGGTGTTCTAGCTGCGATATCGCCTAGTTTAACACCTTGCTCAAGATGCTTATTTCTAGCATGAACCTTTAAAATTGCTTCTCTTCCTCTAACGTCTGGATTAGCAATTGTAATTTGACGGTCAAAACGACCTGGTCTTAATAATGCTGGGTCTAATACGTCTGGTCTGTTTGTAGCAGCCATAATGATAATACCAGTATTACCATTGAAGCCGTCCATTTCAACTAATAGCTGATTTAATGTTTGCTCACGCTCATCGTGGCCTCCACCCATACCAGCACCTCTTTGACGACCTACAGCATCAATTTCATCAATGAAGATTATACATGGTGCATTTTCCTTAGCTGTCTTAAACATATCTCTAACACGAGATGCACCAACACCTACGAACATTTCAACGAAATCAGAACCTGAAATTGAGAAGAAAGGAACACCAGCCTCACCAGCTACTGCCTTTGCTAATAATGTCTTACCTGTTCCTGGAGGACCAAATAATAAGACACCCTTAGGCACTCTAGCACCAATTTCATTATATTTACGAGGATTCTTTAAGAAATCAATAATTTCTACTAATTCTTCCTTTTCCTCATCACATGCCGCAACATCAACAAATGTTACCTTAGATGCTGACTTCTTCGCAGTTGACTTAGCAAATTCAAATGCTCCACCAGCTCCACCTTGGCTTTTCATAATAGATCTAAACATCCAGAATAAAATTATACCAACCAAGATATAAGGAATTATTGATAATAGAATTGATAACCATGTATTAGATGTAAGAGTTTCTAATGTAACCTTAACAGTATCAACTGTCATTATCTTCTCTAAATTACCATAAGTAATTATAGCAACAAAGTTCTTAGTATTATTTGAACCATCAACAAATGTACCAGTAACCTTGTACATTAAATAATTCTCTCCACCAACAGGTACAGCAGTTATCTCTTTAATGTTCTTATCAGTAATATATTGCATTAAGGTAGTATAATTTAATTTCTCAGTAGATGATGTATTAGCCATACTTCTGATTAATAAGAATATACCTACTATTGCAAGAATTATGATGATAATGAACATCCAATCGAATCTACGCTTTGGCATTTTGTTATTCTTATCATTATTTTGCATAACAAATTACTCCTAACTATATATTTCTTTTTTTAATATTCCAATATATGGAAGATTTCTATAATGCTCTTCATAATCTAATCCATATCCAACTACGAAAGCATTAGGAACCTTACCTCCACAATACTTTGGAACAATATTAACCTTTCTTCCTTCGGGCTTATCTAATAAGACACATACCTCTACACTTAAAGCACCGTTATCCATAAACACATTCTTAATAGCATTTAATGTTCTACCAGTATCTAAGATATCATCAACAATGATTACATGTCTTCCCTTAGCATCAGGAATAGATCCATCAATCTTAATAGTACCTGTAGATTCAGTACCCTTATAAGATGAAACCTTCATATAACCAAGAGTTATTTCAGTGTCAATATTCTTAAATAAGTCACTCATAAATGGAATACAACCCTTTAATAAACCAATTACTAATGGATCCTTACCATCATAATCCTTAGTTATTTCCTTACCTAATTTTTTAACTATATCTGCGATCTCCTCTTCTGAGAAGCAAATACTTTCAATACAATCTAGCACTTATAGCACCTCACAAACTAAATAAATATCAGAATTTCCCTTCTGCTTATAGACTATATCGCTCTTTAAATAATTATAAATCCATAAGATATTACCTAAATTATCAACAACAATAGGAACCTCTCCTCTTTTATATTTAGGAACCTTCCTATCAATTAATACTCTAGATACCTTTTTATTACCATTATTTAAAGCTATAAAATCACCATCATTCCTATTTCTAATTAATAACGGCAATTCTAGTTGATTATAGCATAATTTAATATATTTTGCATTATTGTTAGGTATTATTTTTGAAAAATAAAACTTATATTTATTTCCAAATATAACAACATCATCTAAAGATAAAGAAACACTCTCGATATTCTTTTCTTCCTTTTTACTTATATAAAGCAAATTATATTCCTTTATGAAATAATAACCATCCTTTAAGGATATATCCTTAGAACCCTTATCTGAAGATGCTAATTCTAATACATCCTCAATAATTGCATTATTCTTTTGGATATTATATCCCTCAAGCATTAAGGAGATAATATCCTTCTTTAATGCAATTCTTAAATCCTTAAATGTATCAATATTAATCATATTATCATTATCATTTAAATATTTCTTAGAATCGTCTCTAATATAATCAAATGATTCATGTAATAAAGATGAATATTGAATAACCTTATTATATAAATCAGGGCATTCCTTTTCTAATAAAGGAATAACATGATGACGTAATCTATTTCTTAAGAATTCATCCTGATAATTAGAGCTATCCTCATACCATTTAATATTTCTTTCATTTAAGAAATTACATATTTCTTCCTTAGTTAATAATAAAATAGGTCTAATTACAATGAATTCACCATCATCGTATGATACTGGCATACCACCATATCCATATAAATTAGAGCCTTCCATCATCTTAATTAGAATAGTTTCTAATTGATCCTTAGCATGATGAGCAGTAGCGATAATGTTAGTATTATATTTTTTAGCTACATTTCTAAAGAATTCATATCTAGCATTATGAGATTCATCATGGAAATTACCATTACCAGAATAATGATAATTTAAAATTTCAAATGGAATATTTAGGCTTCTTGCGTAAGCCTCCATAGCTATAGCTTCTTCTTCAGATTCTAATCTTTTGTGATGATTTACGTGAGCTAAAATGACCTTATATCCTATTTCATAAAGAATTTGAATTAAAGCTAAAGAATCAGCACCACCAGATACAGCACAAACAATTGGCTTATCAATATTAAGATTGTTTAATTTTAAAAATTGCTTAATCCTTTCTGTCATTTTACCTTTCCTCTCACACAATTAAATTATACACAATTTATTTTAATAAAAATATGTGAAATTATAAAAAGACTATCATAAGGTAGTCTTTCTATAATAATATAAATCTATTTTTATCTAATTCTTCTACCAATAATATCAAAGATGAAATATCTCTTAAAATCAAATTTAATATCCATTCCTGGCTCAAGCTTTAATTCAATTGGAGCTAGGCAATTAAATACATAATCAATTCCAGGTAATGTAAATCTAACAAGATTTTCTCTTCCTGTAAATTCAAAACTTTCAACATGCATTACATATTTACCATTTGGACTAAATTCAAATGCTTCAGGTCTAACAGCAAGTCTTGTATCCTTTGTTAAAATCATTCTTTCACCAAATGTTGGTGTTTTATCATCTAAGAAGATTTGATCACCAAATGATAAGATACCCTTTGGAACCTCAGCCTCAATTTTCTTTTCTTCCTCTGATTCCTCTTCTACCTCATCTTCAGGTAATTCTTCCTTAGTTTCTTCTTCCTTCTTAACTTCATTAGAAGCTTTACCATAACCTAATCCTAATTCAGCTAAATCAATATCATCATCTAATAATGCTGGTTTCTTTTCAGAAACAGGTTCAACAACTTTAGATTCCACCTTTTCTTCCTTCTTATTTAATTCTTGTGCCTTCTTTACAGATTCCTCATCATCATTATATTGACACTTAATAATGTTAATTGCAGGATTACCTAAGAATTCAGCAACGAATTGATTTTCAGGATTTCCATATAATTCCTCAGGAGTACCATATGCCTTTAATGCACCATCATTCATTAGCATTAAGTAATCAGAAATATAAATTGCGTCCTCCTGATTTTGAGATACGAATATTGTTGTAATCTTTGTTTCTCTTTGAATCTTCTTGATTAAATCTCTAGTTTCATTCTTATATCTAATATCTAAATGAGATAATGGTTCATCTAATAACACAATATTAGGAGATTTAACATAAGCCCTCGCAATAGCAACCTGTACTCTCTTATGAGCTAATAAAGACTTAGGCTTTTTATCTAAAATATCAGTTAATCCCATTATTTCAGCAATATTCAATGCCTTTTCCTTAGCAAGCTTCTTTGGAACCTTCTTAACTAATAAAGGGAACATAATATTTTGTAATACTGTTAAATGTGGATATAGCTGATAATTTTGGAATACAAATCCAACCTCTCTCTTTTCAGCAGGTAATTTAGTAACATCCTTATTGCCAAAATATATTGAACCACTAGTTGATTCTAAAAGACCAGCAATCAAAAATAGTAATGATGACTTACCACTAAATGTTGGTCCAATTAAACCATTAATAGATCCACTTTCAATCTCAACATTAATATCATTGATAGTTACTGTTGGCTTTTCATTTTCTTTTTTCTCTATATCTCTACATAGATTTTCTAATTTAATAACCATTCTCCGTACCATTCAATAAGACTATTTAAAATAGAACTTATTTCCTTTCCATAGAGTTTTATATAATTTTATAATCTTTATAATAATAAATCAAGTATTGTAAGTATTACTAATACTTAATACTATTTATTAAATACCAATTCATATAAAGTTTGTTTAATATCAAACTCTTTTATCATTTCATCAATTTCTTCTTTTATTTTTTCATTTCCAGGCTTTAGCTTTAATTCGGCTCTTATTAATAAATTCTTTGGAGAATTCTCAAAATCTACGAATTCCATTACATTAGTTTTATAGCCATAATATTGTAAAATATTAGCTCTAATAGAATCTATTAATATCGCAGAAAATCTTTCCTTTAAAATACCAAATTTATTAATAACATGTAATTTATCAGAATTTAATTGATTATTAATTTCATGCTGGCAGCAAGGAACTGAGAAAATATATTTACACTTCATATTAATTGCATGATATAAAGCATAATCAGTAGCTGTATCACATGCATGAAGTGTAACTATCATATCAACATTTGAATCCTTATATTTAGCGACATCACCCTTAAAGAATTTTAAATGATCATAATGATATTTTTCAGCAATCATATTACATTTGTCAATTACATCCTCTTTTAAATCAAGGCCTATAATTTCACAATCCATATTCTTAATATCAACTAGATAATAATATAGAATAAATGTTAAATAGCTCTTTCCACATCCAAAATCAATAATCTTTAGATGCTTCTCATTACCAATAGAATCATCTATTATCTCTAAGAATCTATTGATTTGCTTAAATTTATCATATCCAGCCTTAACTACCTTACCATCATTAGTCATAATACCTAAATCAACTAATGCAGGAACAACAGTACCTTCCTCTATGATATATTTCTTCTTTCTATTAAAGCTTGTTTCAACAAATACCATTTCCTTATTCTTATGCTTATTTGATAAGACCTTACCCTTAGATGTAATTCTATAGCTATAAGTATATTCATCTGTTGTAAGCTCTAAATTATTAAAATATTCATCTAATAAATTAATTAAAGCATTATTTATTTCATCATCATTATAATTTGTATGAAATACCTGCTTATCAGTAAAAAGAGAAACCTGAATTACATCATTGCCATTAATGTTAATTCTTTGAATTTTTCCCTTTTCATATTTATTATCCTTTTTCTTTTTACCTGAAATAATACCCTTTATTATTCCATTTGGAATCATTATATTTTCCATATAGACCTCGAATTATAAAGGGGTATATATAATACCCCCTAAATTACATTATTGAATTTCAATAACCTCAGCATCTCTATAGAAAGCTACTACAGAATTAGCTGCAGATTCAGCAGATGTCTTTGTTGTGTAAGATTCACCAACAGCACAAACACGACCTGACTGAGTATATAGCTTATAGCAATAATTATTGTTCTTATCCTTTACGCACTTAAATGTGCCTTCCTTGATATTCTTTTTAAAAGAATCAATAGAATTCATTACACCAGACTTAGATGTATAGCCATCAGCTTGGCATAAGATTTGACCATTTGATGCTTTTAAATCCCAGCTATATTCACCATCGAATTTTTCGATTTCGAATTTACCGCCATTTTTTCTTTCCTTAGTATTAACCTCAATTGGAGTAGCTGTTTTAACATCAGCATCCTCAAATTCGATATCTACTATATCAGCCTTAACAGCGAATTTCTTAAATGATTCAGAAGCTCTTTGAGCACCCTTTTCCTGTGGATAAGTTGAGCTTATAGCTAATACTCTATGATTCTTAGCTACTAATTTAAATTTAAATAATCCCTTCTTATCCTTAGAGATTCTTAATTCTCCAGTTTCAATATTCTTCTTTAAAGCATCAATTGCTTTACTTACACCTTCACGAGTAGTATAAACCTCAGATACGAATAATATTTCACCATTTGATGCCTTTAAATGATATTGGAATCCATCTCCAATTTCATAAACCTCATATTTACCATTATAAGATCTACCCTTAGGTGCTTCCTCAGTCTTAGACTTTGTTGCCTTCTTAGCAGTTGTCTTAGGCTTAACTGTAGCCTTAGGAGTGGCCTTCTTAGCTGGCTTATCCTTTGCCTTTCTCATTTCATCAACTGAGTCTTGATACTTAGCTAAAATAGCATCAACCTCAGCTTCAGAGCTTGCATTCTTTAATGCTTCAATATCATTTTTTAATTCTTCTTTATTAACACTTGAGTTTAACTTAGCCATTTTTAAAACCTCCTATTCCTCATCAAGGAACTCTAAAAGTTCTTCTAATGTTTCAATAGCTTCTTTTTTCTTAGTTTCAAATTCAGCTTCATTTAAATCAGCAGTAATATCATCTAGTGAAATATCAACATCTTCAGTAGGAGTTTCTTCAGTTGTTTCTTCAACTTGAGCTTCTTGAGTTTCCTCCTCAGCTTCAGGTTCATCCTCAGCTAATAATTCATCCTCAAATGGAACAACTACTACATCATCTTCCTTAGCCTCGGGTTCAGTTGTTTCTTCAACAGCTTCCTCTTCAGATTCAACAACCTCTTCAGCTGTTTCAGCTTCTTCTATAGGCTCATTAGCTTCCTCTGGTTGTTCTTCAACTTCTGTTTCGTCTTCATTTTCTTCTAAAGTATCAGCTACTACAGCTGTAGCTACTGTTTCTTCAGCAACTTCCTCAACTGGTGTTTCCTCTGATTGAGTCTCTTCTACAACAGGCTCTTCTTCCTCTTGAGTTTCTTCTACTGGTTGTTCTTCAGTTGTAGCTTCCTCTATCTCAGTTTGAGTTTCTTCAGTAGATTCAACATCTTCTTCAGCTGTTACATTTTCTTCTACTGATTCAGTAACCTCTTCTGGTTCTTCAACTACATTCTCAGCAACTTCTTCTTGAGCATGTTCCTCAACTATTTCCTCAGTAGCATCTTCATTGTTTTCTTCAGCTAATTCTTCGTTATTTTCAGGAGTTTCTTCCTGAGCCTCTTGAGTTTCCTCTTCTAGTTGTTCTTCTACTGGTTCATTAGCTTCTTGTTCATCCTCAGCAGTATCTTGAGCTGCTTCCTCTTGATCCTCTTCAATGACAGAAGCTTCCTCAGCCTTAGCCTCTTCTTGTGGTTCTTCAACCTTTTCTTCTGTAGTGGCTACTACAGCTGGAGCTACAGTTTCTTCAGGCTTAGCTTCTGCCTTAGCAGAATTATCCTCTTCAACTTGTGAGCTTTCTTTAGCAATAATTGCCTTTTTAGCTTTCTTTTTACCAACTATAGCACTTACACTTACCCATATAACAATAACTAAAATGACAAAAATAATTGCGGCAAAGAATATTAAATCCTTTGAATTAATTCCTGTCTTTTCACTTAAATCATTTATTAAATCTGAAAATGCATTTAAAAACATCTAAAAACACCCCTTTAAGCATTCGTAAACATTAATATTATTATATTGTAATTATTATTAAAATTCAATTATTAATAGTCTTCATTACTCTGCTTTTTCATAATTTTTAGCCTTGTTAGATAAAATAATAATTCTAACAATTGAAATAATACAAAATACAATGTTTATAATATTGAAAATCAATATAGGATATAGCTCAACATAATATCCATAAATAGCCCATAAAACAGAATTAATTAATAAGCATACCTTTATAAAAGCTTCACTCTTTAAAGGATTATCCTTAATCATAAAGGCTGCTATTACACCAAATGAATAGCATATATTACCTAATATAGGTAAATATCCATACCAAACATTATCATTTAAGAATATATTTAATAAAACACCAACTGTGACCGCAACTATAACACAAATAATATTTAGTACTAATTTTACTATTTCATTTTTAATCTTTAAAAATAATAAAATCATATTTCTAGTTAGTGATACAGACTCTTGTGCTAATGCACTATAAGCACTCATCATAGCCTCAGAAACGATAGCTAAGACATAATTACCAGACTGAAATAGCAATATTTTTCTTTTTGATTTTAACAATGCCGATAAGGTAAATAATGAATTTCCAATAAATGATAATACATTAGCGACAATTAATACTACATCCATAATAGCATCTCCAATTTACACCCTTGTATTTTACCACATTTTCAAAAGAAAAAAAGAAAAATGGTAATCTAGTTTGAAGATTACCATCCATCATTATTTAATTACTTAACAATTGATTTTAAAATCTTTTCTTGAACATACGCAGGAGCTTCCTCATAGCCATTGAATGTTCTATTGAAGTAACCAGCACCCTGTGTCATAGACTTTAAGTCATTAACATATTCTAGGATTTCAGATTCAGGAACTAAAGCTGTAATCTTTTGATCCTTAGCTGTATTTACATCCATGCCAATAATCTTAGCACGTCTAGTATTTAAGTCTGATAATATAGTACCAGTATCATCAGGATGTACAGTAACAACAACCTTAATAATTGGCTCTAAAATAACTGGCTTACACTTCATATAAGCATCCTTAAATGCTAGGATAGCTGCGTTTTTGAATGCTAATTCATTAGAGTCAACATCATGGTATTTACCATCCTTTAATATGGCATGAACGCCAATTACTGGGAATCCAGCTAATAAGCCCTTTTCACAAGCCTCAAAGAATCCCTTTTCTACTGCTGGGAAGTAATTCTTAGGTACGGCACCACCAAATACCTCTTCAGTGAACTTATTCTCATCAGCTGGCTTAAATTCCATTTGTACAACACCATAGAATCCAGCACCACCAGATTGCTTAATATATCTACCATCACCAATTGCAGAGCCCTTGATAGTTTCACGATAAACTACCTTAGAATCCTCTGTTTGAACATTTAATTTATAAGAATTCTTCATTCTTTCTAATAAGAAATTTAAATGGCCTAATCCTAAGCTACCAATTAATAATTGGTTAGTTTCATGATTTCTCTTAACCTCAACAGACTTATCCTCAAGCATAATCTTTTGTAATACAGTACCTAGCTTATCATCATCATTCTTATTAGATGTTACTAATGCTTTATAATAAACTGCAGTTGGGAATTCAATTTCCTTATAAATAACCCTATTCTTAGGATCACATAATGTCATAGATGTCTCTAATCCATCTACCTTATTGATACAACCAATATCACCAGCATGTAATTCACTAACTGGATTTTGCTTAGCACCACATAAAGTAAATAATTGGTTAACAGCGATAGTCTTCTTTAAATTTGGAACATATACAGAATCACCCTGCTTTAAAACACCAGAATTTACCTTAAAGATAGATGAAGTTCCAGAGAATGAATCTACAGTTGTCTTAAATACAAATGCTGAGAAGGGCTCTTCATCTAAAGTCTTAATCTCAATTTCATTTAATTGCTCATTAACAGCGATAATAGGCTTTAAATCACTAGGATTTGGTAAATAGTCAATTAACATTTGTAAAGCTGTATGAACAGTAATATTCTTTAATGCTGAACCAACTAATACTGGAGTTAAATCACCAGCTAATACACCATTTCTTAAACCATCATGAATTTCTTCATTAGTTAAAACCTCACCACTAAAGAACTTATCTAATAATTCTTCACTAGTTTGAGCAACTGCCTCAACCATTGTATTATGAAGCTCAAATACCTTTTGCTTCTTATCATCATAGATAGGAGCGTCCTCGCATTCCTTACCATTATATTTTCTAGCCTTTAATGTAACTACATTAATATAACCATCAAATGTATTATCATGACCCATTGGATAACAGAATGGAATTGCATTCTTACCTAATTTAGTTCTGATTTCATCTAAAACTGCTTCAAAGTTAATAGATTCCTTATCCATCTTATTAACATAGATAATTGTAGGAATACCCTTCTTTCTAAGCATATTCCAATGCTTTACAGTTTCAACCTGAACACCAGATGTAGCATCTAATACTAAAATAGCACCCTTAACTACACCAATCGTAGCGATTGCCTCTCCGATAAAATCATCATTACCAGGAATATCAATTAGGTTAATCTTATAATTTTGATATTCAACTGGGACAACACTTAATCTAACTGATGAAAGCTTGTCCTTTTCTTCAGGAAGGTAGTCACTAACAGTTGTTCCTTTTTCAACTGCTCCCTTAGCCTTTCCTGTTGCTGTAGAATATAAAGATTCTACTAAAGTTGTTTTACCACTACCTTGGTGGCCTAAAACAACAACGTTTCTAATATTGTTTCCTGCCATATATAAATTTCCTTTCTATAAAACGTGTAAACTATTAAATTCATTATAACTTATTTTTTTAAAATATTAAATAGGAAATCCCTCTTAAAACGAAAAAAATAGACCAAACTTGTACATTTGGTCTATATATCTTAAAAATCAAATAATGATACCTGCTTATATCCATTAATATTATCATCCTCATTAAATTCAATCCAAGTCTTAGTTTCATTAATAGGATTAACAATAGATGGAACATCACATTTAATAACATCTATAAATTTATATAAATAAGAATCTGCATGAAGCTTAGTAAAATCTAAATTATCAATATACATTTGAGCTTTTAATGAATCATATTCTGGGCATATATGCCATTTAATAAATGATTCATAATCAATCTTTACTGTATCAATTAAATTAGCATATCCTAAGATCTCATATGTTTCAGAATCAATTAAGGCAATCTTACCTCTTATAGATGTGTCCTCTAATCTTGCATCATCACATTTAGCACCTGTTATGATTTCATTTAAATAATAGCTTTTCATTTTTAAACCATACACAGGTCATCACTTCCTAGCTTCTTAATGGCTTATCTAAGGATTCCTCATGGACACCATCTAATTTAATAATATCATCCTTATCGATATCAAAGTCAAGAGCTAAATTATCAATAATTCTTTCCTCATGAATAGATTTTGGTAAAGGTAATGTCTTCTTCTCTAAACAATATCTTAAACAAATCTTAGCTGGAGAAACATTATATTTATTAGCAACCTCAATTAGTGTAGGGTTATTTAGCATCTTACCAGTTGCTAAAGGAGAATAAGCCTCAACTAAAATATTATTCTCTTGGCAATAATTAGTTACTTTTGGCTGAGTATTACCTAAGAAGAATCTAATTTGATTAACCATAGGCTTAACATTAGTAGCCTTAATTAATGGTTCAATATTTTCAGGATGGAAATTAGAAACACCAATTGCTCTAATCTTACCTTGATTATATAAATCAACCATTGCCTTCCAAGATTCAATATTTCCTTCAGTACAATCTTGGCCAATATTGCTCCATGGCCATGGTGCATGAATTAAATATAAATCTAAATAATCAACACCTAAATTCTTGCAAGATGTATTGAAACATTCAATAGCTACATCATAACCTTTTTTATCTGCTGGTAGCTTTGTTGTAATAAAAATATCTTCTCTTTTAATACCAGAATCCTTAATAGCCTTACCAACAGCCTCTTCATTTTCATATACTAACGCAGTATCAATATGTCTATATCCTGCTTTAATTGCAGCTAATACTGCAGTATATGCGTCATTAGGAGCACTTTGCCAAGTACCAAAGCCTACTGCTGGAATTTTAACACCGTTATATAAAACATAATCTAAATCTTTAATCATAAACTCACCATGTCCTTTCATCTATTATAATAATTTCTATTTTTAAGGCTTGCAAGTGGAAAAATGATATTAATTAAAATTTGTGTTAATTTTTCCAAAATAAACAGGTGTAATGTGAAACTTTATTTTTTTAATTTCTTAATTGTATTTATAAGTTCTATGATATCTTTCACAAAATCATCTTTATGCCAATGACTAAAATAATATCTATTTTTTTTATCAACCTCAATTATACTTGTGGATGCACTCATTTCGCCCTCATCATATATTTCTAAAGTTTTATCATATTCATCGCAAAATATAATTCCTAAATAAATATTTGAATCTTTCAAATTATCGGACTTTCCCCAATCAACTTTAATTTTGCAATTCAAATTAGTTGCTTCAAGATAAAAGTTTTTATATATGTCAGATTTTTTAAAATCATCAGTCATTTGATTAGCAAAATATTTTAATGTTTCATCTAGAATTTTCATAATCCAAAAACCTCCTACATAAGATTCCACCATACCCACCTTGCAATTGTTCCTGCTGTCCTGCCAGTATATGGATTCCATTTTTGAAGTTGCCAATGCCATTCAGAAATACTTTTCCAACCATGAGCAACTTTGTGACCATGTGTATGAAATGAAAGCACTCTTTCCTTCCCATTACCTGTTGTAAATCTCATGCCATGATAATCTCCAAATTTGCCTAGTTGATTGATCGATTTAATATTGAATGATGTAAAAAAACTTGAAGCGAACGTACCTAACGTTGCAATCGAAGCGGTTGCTAACATCAATCCATTATACCAATCTTTACTCATTCCGGCATCTAAAATCCAATTGCTACCAGAAACAGATTGTTGTATCTCTGCAGATGCAAATGTTGCTGTTACAAGTCCTGCAGCAACTGTAACTCCTCCAACAATACCGGTTAATGTTGCACATGCTACACCAGCTGCAATTGCTATGCCACCACTTATTAATGCTGGAACAGCTACCATAGTTAATCCAATAGATTTGAGAACGCTATTATCTGAAACTACACCACCAATTGTTAAGCCCAATCCAACCAACGATATAATTCCTAATACACATGCTAGAATTGGGAAATGTCCACTTCCATCAGAGTACATAATAGGATTATTATTACAATAAGTCCATAAATTCAATCCACCTAATACATCATATTCTAAATATGATATATCATCTATAGATATGAATCTCATTATCTCTGGATCATAATATCTATTATTTAGATAATATAATCCAATCTCTTTATCATAATAATATGATCTATATCTTATTGGATTGATATTTGCTATATCATCTACATTTAATATTATATTACATTTACCATATGCATCGTAAGAATACTTTGCATAAGTATTATAATTATCATCTATTATTTCTATTACATCATTAAATATATTCTTAATATAATGATAATTTATACCATTTAATGTAAATCCTTCTATTCCATTAATTCCATAATTATAGGTAATAACATCACCTGGTGATGATATTGCCTATATATTATTATTTATGGATTGTCCTTCTATAATACTACTATTATATACAGTATGGATTTCCTTTAATAATCTTTTACCATCTCTTACATACTCTATTTCTTCATTAGATGTAATCTTCTTTATTCTTAATCCGTTATAATCATATTCAAAATGATTATTACCATATTGAATTAATTTATTATTATCCCATAATAATGTATTACCTTTATAATTAATTGGTCTTAATGAATTATCATATGTAATTTGATTATTGTTTTTACTATTGTTTTGAGTATTTCACACTTTTACAATTTTCAATTAACAAAAGCATCTTATGAATAATTCCATTTTCCATATTAGATTCATCATCAAAAAAGCCATCAATCAAAATAGAATTATTACCATCAATCAAAATAGAATTATTAAATGAACTATAATATAAATTATCTATGCCGAAAGATTTATTCTTAACTTTTTTTAAAAAATAATCCAAGTCTAAATCCCCATGTCTTGAGTCCCAAACATTCATGTTATTTCCAGCATCTGTTCTTTCATAAAATAATTCTGTTTTAATAATCATTTTCAATTTTGGAATCAATTTATCTTCATTTTTATTATTATCTAAACAATATAATCCACCATCAAAATAAATTGTTATTTCATCGTTATTTATAATAATGTAGTTAATGTTTGTATCATGAAAGCCGTAACAAAAAATACTATTTATAACACTATCCATATCTACTTCCATCCAATCCATGGCTTTAATGCTTCAATTATCTTATCCATCAATTCCTTAACAGCCTTTCTTGCTCCAGCCGGTAAATCAGGTTCGACTTTCAATGGTTTACCATCTAATCCAACCCTAATTCCATGAGACCCTCTATGAATATCGTCACCAAAAATGTGAACATGCGGTGGCTGTCATATTAAATATTTTAATGAAGAGAGACCATCATATTCTTTATAATATTTAACGCCTAAGCAATTTAAATAAATTTATCCCCCTAAATCAATAAAAGTATCTACTTTCTACTGACTAGTGCATTTCCCTAATTTTTTCAATTTTTGAATCTAATAATAACTGCTCCAAAAGAATAGGAATCATTTTCTTTTGTCAAAATATAATCATAGAGTATATCTGATGGCAAATCTTGATTAAAAGTTAACTCGGTAAAATCACATACTTCAGCATCTTGATCCGAAATTATTAAAATAAATTCATTTATTTTGTTGTTAAGCAAGTGTAAATAAATATCATCAAATATTGCGAATTTTTTTTTGAATTTGTTTTTCCCATTTTTTGACTTCAAATGCAAAATATCACAAACATTACAAAAATTAGAATTAAGTTGTAAAAAATCATCAGAAACTGAAAAATAAAACCTTAAATTAAATCGCCTAATTAATTCCTCATCATAACCCAAAAAATTAAAAATAATGCCTTTCTTTTTTAATAGACTTAACTTAACTAAAGAATTAGACAATTTATGCATTTTTTTATAACTTATATTATCAACTATTGAAAACAATACAATATTACTCATAAGAAATATGATAGTACCTCCTCAATATAACGCCAAACACCATTTACTAATTTCCATGTAAATTTATGAATATGAGGAAGTGCATACCTCTTTTCCGATTTTATGTAATGCGGCTTACCTGTTGTATCAACTCTATATGATAAATTACCATTTTCATCATATTCACCAAATGAGCCACCATCTTTAATCTTAGTGTTTGGAGCTCCATGTTTAGGAATTATAGCCATTATTCCCAATCCAGCTAAACCAACACCAGTTAATATCTGGGTTCCTGAAACTGTTAATGTTACACTTCCAGTTATACCTATTGACAAAACACCACCAGCATTAACAAAACCAATTGTTGGAATAGTTGCTGTAAAACTCATTCCAGCTATACCACCGACAGCAACACCTGCTATTGCACCTATTACACCACCTAAAAGTGTTGCGCCAAGATAATCATACCATTTAATACTACCATTAAATACCTGGCCATCATCTTTATAATCCATATATACAACAGTTCCAAAAGCTATTGATGAACCCACTATAGCTCCAACAATTAATGCAGTTAAGCTAAAGAAGAAATTTCCATCCGGATCAACATACATAATAGGATTATTATTACAATAAGTCCATAAATTCAATCCACCTAATACATCATATTCTAAATATGATATATCATCTAAAGATATGAATCTCATTATCTCTGGATCATAATATCTATTATTTAGATAATATAATCCAATCTCTTTATCA
>JAFSJY010000052.1 GCA_017449215.1 Acholeplasmatales bacterium
ATAGACTAAATGATATGTCTTTTCTATTTTTGAATGGGCGAACCCTTAAGGGTTTAAGAATAACGCTACGCTTATTAGGGGACACATTCCCCTATAACCCTTTGTATATTACTGTCAATTTAAATTTTACAACTGATAATATTCATCTTCTGGATGATAAAATTTAGTATGTCTTGATGTCTTTTCAATTAGCTTATCGCATAATAATAAGCATTGAGGAAGAACAAATATTATCATTAATACAGATATTAAGCATCCTCTTGATAATAATAATCCTAAATCAGAAACAATTGATACATTAGATACTAAGCCAATGATTAATGTGGCTAGTACTAATATAGAACCAGATACTAATATTGTTGTAATACTGCTTGTTAAAGCATTCTTCATAGCAATATTCTTATCATATGTACTTCTATTAATAATATAATTATTAGTTAATAAAATACCATAATCGATTGTCGCACCCATTTGAACACACATTACTACGATATAGCAAATGAAGAATACTTCATTTCCAAATATTGTAGAAATACCCATTGTTAACCAAATGGCACCTTGGATTAATAATGTTAATAATAAAGGTACGAAATATGATCTAAATGTTAATGCGATTATTAATAATATTGCAACAAATGAAATAATATTGACTAGGATAATATCATTATTAAATACATCCTTTATTTGTGAATATACGAATGTTTCAGATACTACCTCTACTCCTTCATATTCGTTATATAAATTATTTGTTATTTCTTTAATTGCGGCAAATGAATCATCACCTGATTTAGCCATATCTAGATTAAAGATTACTCTTATATAATTATCAGATTCAAAATTATTAAATGCTTCATAATTAGATACAAATTGATTATTCATTTCATTTACATAGCTTTGATTTTTATAATAATTTGTACTTGCTAATAAAGCAATTAATGATTGATTAGTTACTTCATTCTTAAATAGCTTTTCTAATGTACCATTATCAATACCATAATTCATTACAGCGTATTCCTTTGTGATAACCTCATCCTTTGCTGGAATTTGATTATATTTAGAATTAATTATAGTATTTAAAGCAACTCCATAATTCTTAGCAATTTGTTTTAATGATGATGCTTGAATTACTAAATAGTTAGGAATAGTTTCACTACCATTTAATAATGACTTAGCTACATTTTCTGTGATGAATGGATATGTTGCTAATAATTCATCATAAGTAAATTCCTTTAATACTGTTTTATATTTAGTGTATTCTGCCTTTATTGTTTCATCATCTGTATCTAAAATGCCCTTTTCGTATGCAGCACAGAATGTATTCATAGCTTTAATTGTAGTAGTATTTACAGAACCATCCTCATTAAATACATGCTTTTCAACTAATTGATTGTAATTATAATCAATTTCATTTTGAACACTATTAAATGCATTAACAGCATAATTATTATCTACTATGAATTTTAAAACCTCATATGTAGTCATTTCATCTAATCCAGCAGCTTCATATACCTTGCTTACTACATCTAAAGATAAATTATTAGCAGCTGCGAATTCTTCTTTTGTTAGCTTTGTATTATATACACTATTTAATTGGTTAATTAATGCTTGTGATTCATTTGTAATTTTTACAGCACCTTCATTTTTAGCTGCGTATTCAATTACATCATAAACATTAGCTCTTAAATTTCCATTTGCATCTCTTTTGGCAATTCCTTCTTTTTCTAAATAAGTATATAAAACATTAATACCTCTTAAATTAGCATTATAAGAATTTTTATCTAAATATGTATTAGCAAATTCTTCTGCGGTTAAGTTATTATAAACACCATATGTTGAATAGCCTTGTGCAGATGAAATAACTTTATTATTTTTATATTCATAATTTGTCAAATAATTAACAACGCTATTTTCAGTTTCTGCTAATTCATTTCTATTCTTACCATTCTTTGGTAATAATACAACTAATGTATTTTGAGTACCAAATTCATTTGTTATATATTCATTATCTAAATTAATAACTGAATTCTCATCAGTTGATGCCTTTAAAGTAAAGCTATATTCAGTTTTATAATTATAAATAGCACCTGCAATTACTACAAATAATGCTAAAGCTGGAATAATTATTTTAGTTCTAACCTGGAAATCAGTAATTGTATAAACCTTTTTACCAGCCTTAAGCTTCTTTTCATTATGCTTATCCATATGCTCTTTAATAATTATATCTAAAGGCTTATGAGAAGTCTTAACTAATAATTTATCACATAATAGTAATAAGCCTGGCATAAATAAGAATACTGATAATAAGCTAATTAAAATACCCTTAGCTAATACTAAACCTACATCAAATCCAATTGAAAAGCTCATGAACATTAAAGCTACTAAGCCCGCAATTGTTGTAATAGATGATGAAGATACAGGAGCAAATGATTTAGCAAGTGCCTTAGCCATTGCCTCATTATTAGTTACATTATTTTCTTTTTCTTCTCTATAGGCATGAAGTAATACAATTGCATAATCCATTGATAATGCTAGTTGCATTACGGCTGCGATACTCTTAGTAATAAATGACATTGAATTACCAATATAAGGAATCCAATTTAGTAATATATTACTACCCATATTAATTAAGATAGCTCCACCAGCTACTACTAAGAATAATACAGGCTCAAACCATGATGTAGATGTAATAGCTAAGATTATAAATACTACCGCTACTACTACAATTAAGATAATTATCATATCTCTTCCTAAGGCTGTTGTTAGGAACTGAGAATCAACTGAACCACCGCTTAATGCAATATCATATCCACTTAATGAATCTCTTATTCTATCTAATGTTTTATATGATGCAGTATCAAAATCACCAGTTGTTAGGAATACCTTATATAATGCATCATTTGAATTATTGTTATAATATTCACTATCATTTTCATTTCTAGCAAATACTACTGATGATACACCATCAATATTTTCAATAACACCTTTAATCTTAATGGCGTCATCATATTTTACATTTTTAACTACTACCTGACATTGACCAACTGATCCAAATTCATCTTCCATTTTAGTTAACGCAACTGTAGATGTTGAATCTGAATCAAGGTATTGCATCAAATTATAATTGATGTTTACCTGTGTCATTAAGAAACAAGATACACCAACTAAGATTACAAATACACCAAGTAACCAATATCTTGCCTTCACAATAAAATTACTTATTTTTTTCATCTTAAATCCTCCCTATACATTTATATACTTATTAATACAGTTGTATTATTAAGTTGACACGTATATGATTTTAATTTAAAATAAAAAATATACAAGATGTATAAATTATACTATGTTAAACATGAGTTAACTTAAGTATACAAAAAGGAGAATTTGTATAATTATATGGAGTATAAAGAGGATATTAGAATTCAAAAAACTAGAAGAGATTTAAGAAAAGCTATTCTAGATTTAATTACTGAAAAATCAATTGAGAAGATTTCAGTAAAGGAAATTTGTGATAAGGCAATGGTAAATAGAATTACATTCTATAAATACTATGAAGATAAATTTACCTTATTAGATGACACAATAAATGAAATTAGAGATGAGATAAAGGAAAAGACATTAAAAAATAATTATGTTATTAATACCTTTGATGATGCTTCTTCTTATTTAGCAGAAATTGTAAAGAATGTTGTTGAATATATTGAAGAAAATAGATATTTAATTATATCAGTACAAAAGAATGGTGATTATAAGCTATTTGATATAATCACATATGTATGTGAGGCTGCAATTACAGAATTATTAACTCAATTTAATAGAATTAGAAAATTAAAATATCCTATACCTGTAGCCGCATCATTTATCTATGGTGGTTTTGTCGCAACAATTGGATATTGGTTAAATCATCCTGATTCAATCAATCAAAACCAATTATTAGATATAATAAATGACATTAAAAATAATATAGATTCTTTAGAATTCCTATTTGAAACATAATAAAAAATGGACATCACGTCCATTTTTTAATTATTCATTTTCAGCTCTCATCTTAGCATCAAATTTCTTACGATTAACAGTATCTAAGATTTTCTTTCTTAATCTAATATGATTTGGAGTTACTTCTACTAATTCATCATCGTTAATAAATTCTAGACATGCCTCTAGGCTCATAATGATTGGCTTCTTTAATACTACTGTTGTATCCTTATTTGATGAACGAGTGTTTGTTTGTTGTTTTGCTTGAACTGGGTTAATTGCAAGATCGATATCCTTATTACACCAACCAACAATCATACCCTCATAAATATCCTCACCAGGTCCAACGAACATAGAACCTCTATCTTCTAGATGTCCTAATGCATAAGCTGTAGATTGACCTGTAGCCATAGATACTAATACACCTGATACTCTTTCAGCTACATTTACAGCCTCGACAGGTCTATATTCACTAAAGCTATGGTTAATGATACCATAACCCTTTGTAATAGTCATGAAATCAGTATTGAATCCAATTAATCCACGAGATGGAATTTGGTAAATTACTCTTGTTTGAGTTTCAGTATTTGACATTGTTTCCATAATACCATGACGGTTACCCATCATTTCAATTACAGCACCTGCATATTCATTAGGGCAGTCAATTACTGTATATTCATATGGTTCACATTCAACGCCATCAATTTCCTTATAAATAACATGAGGACGAGATACCTGGAATTCATATCCTTCTCTTCTCATATTTTCAATTAAAATACCTAAATGAAGCTCACCTCTACCAGCAACTCTCCATTCCTCAGCATTATTGATTCTTGTTACTCTTAAAGAAACGTCCTTTTGAACCTCTCTAAATAATCTTTCTTCAATCTTAGTGGCAGTAACTAGTTTACCATCCTTACCACAAAATGGAGATGTGTTAGTACCAAATGTCATTTCAACTGTTGGTTCAGAAATATGAATCTTTTCAAGTGGTTCTTCTTTTCCAACTGTACAAATTGTTTCACCAACTGAAATATCACCTAAGCCAGATACGGCTACGATATCTCCAGCCTTACCCTCTTGAATTTCAATTCTATCTAATCCTAAGAAGCCATAAAGCTTTTGTACTCTAAATTGCTTAATTGAACCATCAAGTCTACAGCAAGATACAACCTCACCAGACTTAATAGTACCTCTTGCAATTTTACCAATACCAATACGACCAACGAAATCAGTATAGTCTAATAATGCTGGTTGTAATTGAAGTGGAGAATCACAATCATATGATGGAGCAGGAATTTCCTTAATAATCATATCTAAAAGTGGCTCCATACCAGGCTTTTGAGTTGAAGGATCTGGGTCTAATGAGCAAGTGTTATTTACAGCAGATGCATAAATAACAGGGAAATCTAATTCATCCTCATCACAGCCTAAATCAATGAAAAGCTCTAATACCTCATCGATAACCTCTAGTGGTCTAGCAGCTGGCTTATCGATTTTATTTATAACAACGATTGGCTTTAAATGAGCCTCGAATGCTTTTTTTAGTACGAATCTAGTTTGAGGCATTGTTCCTTCATAAGCATCAACGATTAATACAACACCATCAACCATCTTCATGATACGCTCAACCTCTCCTGAGAAGTCAGCATGTCCTGGAGTATCTAAAATATTAATTTTTGTTCCCTTGTAAGAAACTGCAGTATTTTTTGCAAGGATTGTAATACCACGCTCTTTTTCAATAGCGTTTGAATCCATTACACAGTTATCAACAATTTGGTTATCTCTAAATGTGTGTGAAGAATATAAAAGCTTATCAACCATTGTTGTTTTACCATGGTCAACGTGAGCTATGATTGCTACATTTCTAATTTCCATAATTTTAGTCCTCCGTTTTTATATAATAAAAAAACCTTTGATATTATAACAAACTATCAAAGGCTTTTAAAGTGTTTTATTTTTAGAAAACGCTTATTTCATATTTCAATCATTTACGAGAATAGAATTTTTTAACGGAAATATGATTACTAGCTATTTTTGCTAGCAACCATATTTCACTATAATTCACAATACTTTATTACTTTTTAAAGTAATATTTATTGTATTTATTAACTTAAGTATTCATCAATTTGATCTAAGATAGCTGCAGATGCTGTATTGTAATTAGCATTAGCCTCTGCCTTAGATTTAACATTAAATGTAGCAACACCATCAGTGTAAGAAATTAATGTATTAGCCTTATAAATAGCTAGTAATCTATCAGATAATTCCTTCTTAGCTTCATCTTCAGTAGTGCAACCTAAGTCTTCAATATGTGTTTGAGAAATACTCTTTGTTGCGATTTGATTTTTTCTATTAGCAACAAGAGTTAAAATATTATTCTCAACTACTGCAAAGTGAGTATATAAACCAATCTCAACCTCACCATTTGCATAATAAGAATCATATTCAGAAATAGAATTCTTTTCTACTGTAAAGTCATCAAATGCGTGAATCTTATTAGTAATTGTTGCAAGTCTAGATGGAGATTGATCAGTGTTTTCACCATAAAGCTCTTCAAGCTCTGCTGCAGTATAAACATTATCAATTCTATCTAATGTACCTAATTCAGCATCTGCATCATCAGTCTTAATTCTTAATCTATTAATTGTATAAGAATGATAATATCTTAATTGCATTGCTGCCTTATCATCAGCACACTTACCTTGTGCTGTAGCTAAATCATTGGCCTCAATGTATTCGCTGATGTGAAGAATTTCATCTCCTGTAGTTCCATCGATGGCAATAGCATCTAAAATGCCATCAACCTTATCCTTATCAGTTTTCTTTTCTTGGTCAGTTAACATTGTTAATGCATCTATTGCATCTCTTTGTGATTTAGCATATTCTCTTGCTTTATTAAATTCATTAGCTAATTGTAATGTTAAATCGATAGCAACCTTATCAGCATCATATACTCCAGTAACTACTTCATAAACGTTTGATGTTGCTGTACCTTGTGACTCTACGTACTCATCCTTATCAATGAAGCTTAAAATTCTATTATTGATTTCCTTAACATCCTGTACTCTTAATGAAGTATAACCCTTAACCTGGAAGTATTCAGTACCAGATACCCATTCAGTTGCTAGAGCATAGCCTGTTCCGCTAGCTACAAAATATGTACCGGCATTAAATGTTTCTTCATTAATTTCAGTACCCTTAGATTCGAATACTAATAATTTACTATCAGCATATTCTCTTGCTTTATTAAGCATAACTGCTCGGAATTGTACTATATCAATAGCATCAGCTTCTGCTTCATATGTATCATCAGATTCATAATATTCATTTTCATCAGTATTCTTTAGGAATGCATCATCTAAGAAATCATTAATATCGATACAAGCATCAATATAACCATTAAATTCAGTAACTTCAGCATCTGTTAAGTACTTTAAGTAATTATCCTTAGTACTATCAGTATTTTGAACATGCATTGATTTAGCATATGAACGTATCTTATCGTAATTTTGTGCGTTATATACTGTTAAGTCAATGAATTTCTTACCTTCAGTATAAGTTTCAGCCCAACCTTCAACTGATGTTATATGTTCTGCTATATCATCAAATTTTGCGATATAGCCAGTATCTGGATCATCATATTTATAAACGAATGCATCTACTTCATCAGCATTTAAATTTTCTAATTCATTAATCACATTATTAACAAATACTGATTTTGCAAAGTATAATGCTGTATCACTATATGTACCACTAGTAATAGGTGTGAAATAATATGGTTCTAAATCAGTTCCTTCACCATTTCTCTCATATAATGTACCATCTGTTGTGAATGTATCTGCAGTTACCTTTACACCATAATAATCTAATCTTACATAATTAAATAATTCATTGTATACCTGAACACGCGCATTATAAGCATCTAAGATGCCAATCTTAGCATTCATTAATTCATCGATTACTTCTCTAACTGTCTTAGATTCATCTGTATCTGTAGTATCAGGATCATCCTCTTCAGCTTCACATTCTAATAATGCCTTTAGATATAAGTCATTAAACTTAAGAACACCACCATCATCGTATTCTTCCTTATATTCAGCTATCAATAAGTTATAAACTAAATCAGTTTCATTCTTTAAAGCTGTATGCTTATTATGATTATAGATATCATAAATATCTACACCTGTATCAAATACATATTGCATCATTGTATAATATGCTTTTGTTTCATATAACAATAACGCCATAGCCTCTAAGTCACCTGACTTATCTTCCTTATCTTGATCTATTTCAGTAGCTCCAGCTGTACCATATTGAGTAGCAATTTCTTGTAACATTCTTTCGATTGCTTCTTCATGAGTTTCAGGTGTTTCACCATCTTGTACATCCTCATATGCAAACTTCTTATAATAATTATCAAATACTCTAACAGCATTAATATTTCTTATGAATGCAAAGAAGCCATCTTCTAAATCACTAAAAATTTGTGAAGAAGCGATATCCTGTGTAGCCAGATTATCTAATTTATCAAGAATATCTTTTGAGTAATCATTAGCTACCTTAGTTAAATAGTCGTAGCATGTGGCCTCAAAACGATATAGATTTAGTTCTTCTTCATCATTCTCATATTGTGTATCAGCGATAGTATCCTTTAATTCATTAGCTCTAGCTGTACCTTCGGCGTATGTTTCAGTCTCATCAACATCTGTAGTTGCTGCATCGTCAGCTTGTAATTCGAAATCAATTAAATAATTATCAATATTTGGAACAGTCTTAATTAATTCAACGAACCATTCTTTTGCTGTCTTTGTCACTTCATCACGTGTAATTGAATCATTTAAATATTCATATGCATCAGTATTAATACCTATAGTTCCGTTAAGAAGTTCATTTGTATATTCACAAATACGATTATATTCAGTAGCTTGTTCTAAATATAAGTCGATAATTGCCTTATCAAATGTTAATCTTTCACCATCATTTTCTTGAGTAACAGTAACAGCTGTACGTCCTTGGTTAAATTCATAGATAGGTGCGTTATCAGCATCTAGATCTACGTAATTAGCAAATGATACATCTAATCTATTACCTAATTTAGTCTTCTCATTAGCTGTTATATTTGTAAATCCATTAATGATTGCCTTCATTTGATTTGTATAAATCATTCCTGAATTATATCCATATCCACGTCTTACAACTAGATCCATTAAATCTACATCTTTTTCGATTATTTCTTCGATTTCTTCCTCAGCTTTTGCTCTAGTATATTCATCATTTGTACCGATAATTAGATATTCTAATGGGTCAATTTCATCATTAATTGAATTAAATAATTGCTCTAATGAACCACCAGCAGCTTGGCTTAAATATTTGGCACTTGTAGTACCATTTGTAGAAGAAATAGTTTCAAGTAGCTTCTTAGATTCTTCTTCATATTCATAATTTTCATTTAATTCACTTGCTACATATAACCACTTATTCAACTTATCTAATAATGAATCTAAATAATCATCACGCTCTGCCTTAGTAGTTTGTGGTGTTATTTCTAATTCATAATTAATATCTAATATAGAAGAAACGATATAATCAAATGTTGTAGTATTATTACCAGTTCCAATTACATCTATTACACCATCAGATGAATTTATATCAGATAATGCATCTTCTAATGTATAAGCAATATGTCCACTTCCTAAATACTCTAATTTAGAAACTGCTGTCTTAATAATTTCTTTATATACAACGAACTTAGCTTCATCATTAAAGCTCATTAATAGGTCACGATATACACCATAAATTCTTTCAATTTCAGTGATTTCAGTACCAGCTTCTAGATATTCAATGCTTGTAGCAGTTCCATCTTCATATGCCTTAATTGCATCATCAGTTGCGTACTTATCTTCATCAGTAAGAGTATATGGAGCTTGCTCAACTAATAATAACTTCGCAAAGCCTTCATCAAAATAAATCTTCATATCATGTGTCCATTGACTAGATATTTTAGTAAATACATTATCTAATAAAGCCTTTATTTCATCTGAATCATAAATATCATCAGATTCAGTTTGAGTATCCTTACCCTTATATTTAAGTGAAGTATTAAATGCTAAGATTTCTGCAGCCTCTGCTCTTAATTTAGACATAGTCTTATCGAAATCAGCATATACCTTTGATAGATTATAAATATACTGAACCTTTAAATTAATGATTTCATTACTATTAAATTTAGCCCATCTATCTTCCATGTAATTAATACGGCCAAAAATAGTACCCTCTACAAAATTAAGGTTATCATCATATTTTGCGATATCATCCTCATCACCAAGTGCATCATTAATCTTTTTGATTTCACCATCTAGATAAGTCTTTGTTGTAGGGTCTGACTCTAAAACCTCTAAGCGTTCTGATAAAGCATCAACCTGATTTTTTAATTCTTCCTTAGTTGCTAGTGTTTCAACAACTGCATTTAAAGAAGTTAATTTACCCTCTGCAGTTGTAAGTCTTGACTCAATCGCCTCAAAGCGTGAACTAAGCTCAGTACCTTCACCCATTAATACTTCTTCGATTGCGTCTAGACGACCCTTTAAAGTTGTCTCAATTTGTGAAACAGTATTTTGTAATTCAGTAACCTGTGCAGTAGTTGCTAATGTTTCTGCAAGTGCCTCTAAGGCATTTAATCTTGTAGCAGCTGCTGTATCAGCTGCCTGTAATTCAGTAATAAGATTTTCTAATTCAGAATCAGTACCCTCTAATTCTGCAATAAGTGCATCAAATGCGTCCTTTGCAGCCTTATCAGCAGCGACTAGTTCAGTCTTTAAATCAGCAATTTGCTGAGTAATCGATTTAGCTAATTCACTATCTGCTGCTTCTAATTTTTCCTTTAGTTCAGCGATTGATGCATTAGCTGCTTCAATGTTAGCCTGATTTTCTGCTATTTTGTTCTTATTAGAAATAATCTGTGGATCAGTTTCACCACAACCTGCTAGTGTAGCTGCCATACCTAATGCAGCTAATGGTATAAAAATTCTTTTTAATTTCATATTTTTCCCTCCTAGTTAGATAAATTAATATTAACTAATTTGGAGATAACAAAAATAAACACTTTATAAACAAAAAATAGTGTATTAAAGTACCACAAAAATCGAAAATATTAATTTAAGAATAGAAATTTATACCTTATTAATACCATAAAATATATTAAATTACAATACATAATTGCACAAAAAAAGCTATCAAGTCCAAAATTAAGCGTTTTCAGGCTTGATAGCTATTATTATTTCTTTCTATATTCAGATATTGGTAATGCAATTGCATAAATTAGATCAGATTGATTTCCCATATACAATGTAATCAAAAATCCTAAATAATCCATCGCTCCTTGCATCTTCTTTAATGATACACCCTCATATACAGTTTTTAATGATTCAAAGAATAATGGATCATCATGATCCTTTAAATGATCAATATATGGAATAAATTCTGGATTTCTATTAAAGAATCTATAAACTGATAATATCATAGAAGGAAGACCAAATTCATCTCTATGCTTATAATCCTTACCCATGATATGCTTATACATTTTATTTAATTCAAGTCCGATACAATAATCAATAACCTCAATTAAATTCTTATTAGAATTAGATATAGCATCTAGCTTCATAATTAGCTCATAACGCCATAGAATTCTATGCTGCTCCTTTTTAGCAGATGGATATACCTGTCTATATTTATCAATGAATTTATTAAGCTCATTAATATAATGTCCATTTCTAAAATAATGATCTAAAACTTCTGTAATTAATATCTTAATTTCAGATGTAACAACATATTTAGTACTTACCTGATATAATTCATCAAGTAGGTTATTAGCTTCTTTTAAATATGAATAAATAAGCTCATTAGTATCAACAGTAATATTTTTAATATTATCCTTTGTATAAATGTTATAGGTAAAGAAATTTTTAGTAATTCTATCATTATCTAAAATACAATAAGCATCATTGCCACCATAAATTCTATTAGCTGGATGACCAACAACATTATTTCTTACATATTTTAGATTTCTTAAATGAATATTATTATTAATATTAATGAAATTTTTAGATCCAGTTAAGGCATATGTAAATGAATATAAAGAGTCTACTGAAACAAATAAGCCTTGAAGTAGAGCATATAATCTTAAGATATATTCTTCCTTAGATAATGATGGTTCTTCTATTAAATAAGCATCTATAATACATGAAGATGTATCTAATGCACCTAATGCACTTGCCATCTGGTAATTTTTTCTTGATAAATAATAATTATAATCAAATTTTTTTAATTTATTCTTATATTGCTTAAATATATCCATTAGTTATCCCAGGATATTGTTATAGAATATCCCTTTTCCTCGCTTTCATTAGGATTTAGGCTATGAATCAATGGCTTATCTCTAAGCTCAGGATTTGGATTATTTATATCTGGAATTCCCCACCATGGCTCAACACATAAATAATCACCAAAGCCAGGTGATGTCCAAAGTGCTAATACTTGGGCATCATTTATATCAAAATAGAATCTATATTTTTTAGTTCTTAAAATACATTCATCTATTCTAGAAGCATCTAAAATAATAGTTTTAGCCTCTTCAATATATTTTTTAGTAATGATTAATTCAGATGGAATTAATACATTATGCTTATTAATAATGTAAGATCCAGTATCATCTAAGAAATATCTATTAGTATCTATATCAGAAGGGAATTCTAATATAGTATCCTTAATTTCAAATCCAAATTCATTTTCTTCTCCATCAACCTTAAGTGCAGGATGACCACCAAATTCGTAATATATCTTCTTATTATCAGTATTTACAATTTTATATTTAATAGATAGCTTATTATCAATTAACTCATAAATAATTTCAAAATGGAAATTATATGGATAAACCTCCAATGTTTCACTTGTAGAATCTAAATATAGAATCACCTTTGTATCAGTTCTTTCCCATACCTTAAGTCTAGAATATCTTACAATTCCATGATTCTTTAAAGAATATTCCTTACCATCAACCTTATATTTTCCATCCTTAAGTCTCGCAACAAATGGGAATATTACAACATCCTGTCCCTGCCAGCTTCTTGAATCCTTTTGATATAATAATTCATTATTCTTTTTCTTATCATAGATAGATGTTAAAGAGCCTCCATCTAATGTTATATTAATTTTTAAATATTCATTTTCTAAAAAAACCATACTACCACCAAACCTAATATCTTCTATAATTATAACAACTATTAGACAAAAATAAAAGTCCCGAAGGACTCCTATTTCTTATATGCTTCAGATATATATGATATAAATTGAGAAGCTGTTCTTCCTGATAATGTACCATTTGACATTTGGAATTTATTAGCCTCTAATAATAAAGTTTTTTCATCCAAATCAATATCATTTCTATTTGCAAGTTCTATAACCATATTTCTAAATTCAGTTGGAGATAATGATGAATAATAAATTTGAAGACCAAATCTATAGCATAATGATAGCTTTTCAGCTTGAGTTTCATTTCTATGTAAATCATCGAAGATAGTTCCATTATCAGCTGTAGTTTCCTTAATTAAATGCTTTCTATTTGAAGTTGCATAAATTACTACATTTGATGGCTTTGGTTCAATTCCACCTTCAATAATACTCTTTAAATATTTATATCCAATTTCATTTTCCTCAAATGATAAATCATCCATATAAATGACATAATAATATGGTCTAGATTTTAAGGTATTAATTATTTTAGCAATCTCCTGCATCTGATATTTATATACCTCAATAATTCTTAATCCCTTATCAAAATATTCATTTATTAAAGCTTTTATTGATGTAGATTTACCAGTACCAGCATCACCATATAATAAGACATTATTATAAGGCTTATCATTTATAAATGCCTCTGTATTAGCTTTTAATAAATTCTTTTGATAATCATATCCAATAAGATCATCAAAGTTAACCTCTAAAACATGCTTAATAGGTTCTAAATTACCATCATTTACTCTAAATGCCTTATAGATAGCCATTTCTCCTAAGCCTTTTTCCTTATAAAAGCTTAATATAGCATTCTTAAATGATTTAAATGAATTATCTATATTAGAATATAATTCATCGATTAAATCTCTTACATAATGGCTTCCTGTATTTTTTAAGAAATTATAATTATTAACCTTATTTAAGAATTCAGCATTTAGATTATATAAATTATAAAATTCCTCTAAATCCTTAATAGCAAATTCAGATTCACCTACTACCTCTTGATTCTTCTCAATAGCTCTAGTGTATGGATTATCATTATTAACTAATGTATATAAAATATATTTCTTCCAAAGATTCCCTGTTAGCTTCCATTTTGTCGAAAAGGTAACTAATTTAGATAAAGCTAAATCAATATCCTTATCATCATTAGTATATTTTGCCTTTAATACAGCATCTAAAATATCCTTTTCCTTTATGTTATTGAATAAATAAAACATAAAATCACCTTCTTATAGTTTATATTATAGAAAAAGCTATAAAAAAATGATACAATTATTTTATAATTGAGGTTTTAAATATGAAAATAGAAATTATATTAGGAATAATCGCATTTATCATAAATGCTGTTATTACGTATTTTACAGGAATATATACTGTTTGGTATTGGGATTTAATAATGGTTTTATTATTACCAATCACATTTATTTTATTATTGCCATTATACATATTCTTTATGTTTGTATGTAATTTATTTATGCGTGGTAAAAAGGAAGTTAATAAGCCTAAGAAATTCGCATCATTTATTACTAAGGAAACATATAAGCTAGTATTAGATATTTTTAGAATTAAGGTTCATCATACTGGACTTGATTTAGTTCCACAAAATGAGAAATTCTTAATTATATCAAATCATAGAAGCAATTGGGATCCATTCCCTATTGGATACTTCTTCCCTGGTAACATCGCAGATGTAACAAAGCCAGAAAATTTAACAATGCCTGTTTATGGTAATTTTATTAAAAACTGTGCTTTCGTTCCAATGCCTAGAGAGGATGATTTCGCAGCTGTAAAATCAATAGTTAGAGCTTCTAAAATCATTAAGGAACAAAATTCATCAATGGTAATTTTCCCAGAGGGAACAAGAAATAAAACAGATGATATATTATTAAATTTCCATGCTGGTTCATTTAAAATAGCTCAAAGAGCTAAATGTCCTATCGTAGTTGTAGCATTAACTAATACTGATACTATTTCTATGAATTTAAAAAGAAATGATATTTATATGGATGTAGTTAAGGTGTATACACCTGAAGAGGTTGTAGCTATGAATACCGTAGATTTAGCTAATGAAACATCTGAATTAATTAAGAAACAATATCTATTAAGAAAAGAAGGGAAATAATGTATTATTTACTGTATAATTTAGAAGCTAATAATTCTTCTTCTAAGGATAATTTAATAAAATTATACAGTGAAAAATTTGAGGGTATTACGCCTATTATTTTTAATGGATTAGATTTTGAAAAATTCTCAAAATCAATAAACAAGGAAGATACAATTATTCTATCTGGTGGAGATGGAACAATTAATCATTTTGTTAATTTATATAAAAAATATCCTTTTGAAACAAATATATTATATTCCGCTGATGGAACTGGAAATGATTTTTTAAGAGATATCGAAAAGGATAATTTAGTAAGAATTAATGAATATATTAATGATTTACCGAAGGTAATAATTAATAATGAAGAAAGATATTTTGTTAATAATTCAAGCTTTGGTTTAGATGGAACTGTTTGTGAAATAGCAGATATATTAAAGAAAAAGGGAAAAAAGGTTAATTATACAAATATTGCCGCTAAGCTTCTTCTTTTTAAATACAAGCCAACTAACGCTAAGGTTATAGTTGATGGTAAGGAATACAATTATAAAAATGTATGGCTAGCATCAAGCATGAATGGTAGATATGTTGGTGGTGGAATGATGCTTGCCCCAACACAGGATAGATTAGGTAATGAGCTATCATGTGTAGTCATTCATGGTAAAAACAGATTAAAAATAGCAATTGCATTTAAAACTATTTTTACTGGAGAGCATATTAAAAAATACCCTAAATATGTAGATGTAATTAAGGGTAAAAATATATACGTAGAATTTGATAGACCAAATTCAATTCAGGTTGATGGTGAGGTTACCTTAAACGTCACCTCTTACACTGCCCAAAGGGGTGATTAAATGAATAAGGAACGATACACAAGAGCTTTTAATAGATTCTTATCTGATAATCCAGATATTGATATCGATGAGGCTGAAAAGGAATTTAATGAATTATATCATAGTGGATTATATAAAATCGATGATGAATTTGATAAAGCAGAGGTTTTATATGAGGAAGCCGCTGATGCTTATGAATTAGATGATTCTATTAATCTATTACATGAGGCTATTGCCACATGTCCTTATCACTATGATTCTAAAATCCTTTTAGCTCTTCTTGAGGAAAATAATCCTTTAGATAGAATTAAAAGATTAGAGGATATTAGAGAAGAATTTAAAAAATGGTTATTAACTAGAAACATAGATTTAGATAAGCCAGAGTTTTCCATTTGGTTAAATTTAGAATCTAGACCTTATATTAGATTATTATCTGCTATAACAGATGAATGTATATCATGTGCTAAATATAATGAAGCTAGAAAATTCTCTGAGATGCAATATCGTCTTGATAAAGAAAATATTGTAGATTCATTATATGATTATGCATTTTGCGTTGCCTTAACAGGTAAATATGAATATGCATTAAGTCTAATAAAGGATTATGTCTCTTCTTCTAGATATTTATATTTAATGTATTATATTAACATTGCCTTAAATAACAATAAGGAAGCCTTCGAAATATATAAAACATTATTTAAATTAAATCCATATTATTGTTCATTCTTATCAGGATTTTTTGATGTTAATGAGGATGAAATAAGTGAAATATTAAATCAAGATATTTTACCTCCTGATTCATTTGAGGAATCAGTTTATTATATTACTAAATGTCTTCCACTTACTGAAACAATGTATAACAAAATGGATGTATATTTAGATAAGTATTATAATAGGCAAATTAATATATTAATTACTATGCCAGATGATGAGGTTATTATTCTTGCAAGAGTAACTAATTCAGAATCAGGATTAACTTTAAAGGAATTAGAAAATCTATTTAAATTAGATAATAATGAAATAGATCATGATAAGTTATTAAGAAAGATTAATAAATTAATTAAGAGAAAGTACTTAGAAAAAAGAAATAAAAAATATTATATTACAAGGCTAACATATTTCATTATGAAGGCCGCAACTACTACTAAATAGTAGAAAAATAGGAGAAAGAATCTCCTATTTTTCATTTATAAATACTATTCTATTATCCTTAAAATAATTCTTTATTCTCTTACTATTAGATAGATATGATAAATAGCTTCTAACAGTAGATAGAATTAATAAATATTTATTATATGTAATTCTTAATCCATAATGATCAAAGATATGGCTGCAGCACTCAGTACAATTATGCTCCTCATGAAGATAATCTAAAATTACATCCATAATTTCAAACATAGTTCTTCTGTTAAACTCTACTACAGGCTTAATATTTAATGTTGCTTGACTATGAGATGGTACTACCATCTTACCCTGTAATGATTCAACAAAATCTAATGATTTTAAATATCCAGCAACATCATATATTAATAATATATGTGCTCTTTCAACTAAATCAATTGAACCTAATGTATCGGCAACGAAATATACATCATCACTTGTTTTAATTCCAATCATACCCCAGTGATGTCCTGGTAAATGGAACCATTCTAATCCCTCTGGTATTTGGTCTAATGCATAAATTTCATCATTCATATCTACATGCATCAACTTAGAATCATATTCATCTAATGGATATCCACCGTAAAGAAAGCCAATATCTAGCTTAGGATCTCTAAAGAATCCTCTTTCTACCTTCGATGCTATCATCTTACAGTTAGTCTTATGGTAAATGAATTCCCATCCACCTGAATGATCAGCATGACAATGACTAAATATCAAATGAGTTATTTTCATATTATGTTTTGTTAATGTTTCATATATTTTAGGTCCATCTTCTGCAGTTCCACAATCAAATAGTGCAACCTCATTTTTATCATTTATTACATAGACACCACAATTTGTAGGACCATCTATATAATATGTATTACCTTTTATATGATGTAATTCATAATTATAATTCATACTAATTACTTCTTTCTAAATTGATTTATTTCTTCTACATATTGATAATCATTTTCCTTTAGAAGATTTACCATTTCCTCTCCATCCTCTAAATCATCAATAAGTGCATCTAAATTATTATAATAATCTCTTAATTTTAAATTAATTATACTTAATACAATATTTGGATCCTTAACCATTTTAATCATTTCCTTTTTTTAGCAATAGTATTTTATCATAAATAAATTATAAATCAATTTTAATTTGGCATCTCTATCAGGAATCAAACCTGAATTTCAGGCTCCGGAGGCCTGCGTTCTATTCATTAAACTATAGAGATAGGAAAAAGGGGTTATCCCCCTTTAATTATACTTTGAATTTACTCTAATTGCATTTAATATTGCAATAATTGCAACACCAACATCGCCAAATACGGCAAGCCACATATTTGTAATACCAAATGCTGATAGGATTAAGATAGTAAATTTAACTAAGAGGGCAAAGATTATATTTTCAAATACAATTCTCATTGTCTTTCTAGCAATCTTTTTACCAATTAATAATCCATTTAAATTATCATCCATTATAACAATATCAGAAGCTTCAATAGCAGCGTCACTTCCAACACCACCCATTGCTATACCAATATCTGATCTCATTAATACTGGTGCGTCATTTATACCATCACCAACGAAGCATAATAATTCATTCTTATCCTTATTATTTAATAGCTTTTCTACCTCATTAACCTTATTATTAGGAAGTAAATTAGCTCTATATTCACTAATACCTATCTCAGAAGCTATATTTTTGGCTATAGATTCATTATCTCCTGTAAGCATGATAGTTTTATTACCCATCTTATTTAAAGCTGAAATAACATCCTTTACTTCTTCTTTAATCTCATCTTGAATAAGAATATATCCTAGATATTCTAAATCTTTAGCTACATAGATAATTGTTCCAAAATCATTAGACTTTTCATATTTAATATGATATTCGTCCATTAGCTTATCATTACCACAATAGATGTCATTTTCTCCTTTAGCAACTATTCCCATACCAGCTAAATTAGTTAATGCATAATTAGTATCTATTTCATTCTTATATTCATTCTTAATTGATAAAGCTATTGGATGATTTGAATTATTCTCTGCGATAGCGGCTAATCTTAATATTTCATCCTTCTTGTTTTCAGGATAAATCTTAGTAATCTTAAAATTACCCTTTGTTAATGTTCCTGTCTTATCAAAAACAAATATTTTAGATTTATTAAATGCTTCTAGGTAGTTTGATCCTTTTACTAAAAGACCATGTCTTGATGATGCTCCAATTCCTGCAAAAAATGATAAAGGAATTGATATTACTAAAGCACATGGGCAAGATACTACTAGGAAGCATAAGCTTCTATAAATCCATGTTGACCATTCTCCTGTAATAAATGATGGAATTAAGCATAATAGTAATGCCATTATTACTACAGTAGGTGTATAAATTCTTGCGAATTTAGTAATAAAATTTTCTGCCTTAGATTTATTTGAGGATGCATTTTCAACTAACTCTAATATCTTAGAAACTGTAGATTCATAAAAGCTTGTTGTTACCTCAACATAAATATCTGAAGATAAATTTAAGGTACCAGATATTACCTCATCTCCTACCTTAACATCCCTTGGTAATGATTCACCAGTTAATGCCTTAGTATCAAGTGATGTACATCCCTTAGTTACAATACCATCTAGTGGAATCTTTTCACCTGGCTTAACTAGAATAATATCTCCTTCACTTACCTCTTCAGGTGATACTTCAATAATATTATATTCCTTTACTAAATTAGCCTTATCAGGTCTAATATCCATTAGACTTGATATTGATTTTCTTGATTTTGATACAGCATATGACTGAAACCATTCACCAACCTGATAGAATAATAATACAGCACAGCCCTCATCAAAGCCTTCTAGCTCCTTACCACTAATACCACAATAGATTCCTAATGAGAAAGCACCTATAGTTGCCACAGCCATCAAGAAGTTTTCATCTAATAATTGGCCATGAATTATACCTAAAATTGCTTTTTTAAGTACATCATATCCGATTAATAGGTAGATGAAAAAATATAAGAAAAATGGCAAAAACCAAGAATATTTACTATTGATTAAAGTATTTAAGTCAACAATCTTATCTACTGTAAATACAATAATAAATAAAACTAAAGCTATTATTATTCTAATTAATAATTTCTTTTGTTTTCTTGTCATAAAACCACGACCTTACATCTTCACTTCAAAATCAGGCTCTACCTTTTTACCAGTCTTAATTGCTAGTTTTAATAATTCATCAAATTTCTCATCTTCTGCCTCAAATAGCATCTTTTGAGTCATGAAATTAATATTAACTTCCTTTACTCCTTCAATTTTAGAAATTGCCTTTTCTACCTTAGCAGCACAATTTGCACAATCAACCTCAATTTTAAATACCTTTTTCATAATCCTTCTCCTCCTACTCATTTATATGTGATAAACCACATTCAATTATTTTAGATACATGATCATCATCTAATGAATAGATGACATCCTTACCACTCTTTGTTGCTTTAACAAGCTTACTATTTCTTAATACTCTTAATTGATGTGATACAGCTGATATAGATATACCTAATACATTAGATATATCAGAAACACATAATTCACCAACTTCAAGAGCACATAGAATACCCATTCTAGTAGAATCACCAAATACCTTAAATAATTCTGCTAAATCATAAATCGTTTCAGTAGTGGGCATTTTATCTTTTACTTCTTCCATTTTCTCCATGTTATCACCCTTTCACATTTGAACAAATGTTCAACTGTTCAATTATTATTATAATCAAAAAAAATCTAACGTCAATAGCAAATTACATAATTTTATTATTGACATTAGAGTTAAAATAAAGTAAAATTAAACGCGTCTATGGTCCCTTGGTGGAACGGCTAACACGTCTCCCTCTCAAGGAGAAGATTACGGGTTCGAAACCCGTAGGGACTACCAAATAAAAAATCAAAAGCTTTGACAAATATGTCAAGGCTTTTTTTAATGTTATTTAAATTGTTTTAGCAACTAATGTTAAGCCAAGAGGTTTCATAATTTTGATTAATGTCTCAACTTTAGGTTTAACAGCACATGATTCGATTCTTGCAACTGATGAATGAGGAAGACCGCATATATTGGCTAATTCTCTCTGAGAAATACCCATTTCATTTCTTCTTTCAATGATTGCACTAATAATATGAGCCAATATTTCCATTTCTTCAATATCATCTTTTATATCATTATTAATCTTCTTTATATCTTTTTTAAAGTCTTCCCATGTCCTCATTATTATTTACCTCCATATCTTGATTAATAATCATTGCTTTAATTTATTACCACTTTGTTTTAAATGGCATTTATTCAAGTTAATGATAGCATCAATGCGTTCAAACGTCAAATAAAACGCTTATTGTATATAATTTTAAATCTATAATAATCAAATAAAATGTTAGCTGATTATTTTGGGTCACAAGTTGTGACCTAATTATGCTTTTATATTAGCTTTATTATTCGAGCAGTCTGCTCGAATATTCTATTAGTTAAATTCCTCTCACATGTTGTGAGCTAATTAATTTTATTAGTATTGCCATTTGGTCAACAGCTTGTTGACTAATTTATTTGTCAACAATTTTGCAGTAAGTTGCTGCAAAAATCCATTGTTTTCAATTATGTCGCAACTTGCGACATAATTAATTATATTAGTATTTTGTCACCAACTTGGTGACTAATTCATACTTTTCTATTCATATCAAACTTGATGGCTAATTATTTCTATTTATTTTTTTCATTTAATCTCTTTTCTAGATATTCAGGTAATTCTTCTATTATCTTATATTTAGATATACCTAGTTTTAATGAACTTTTATTTAATGATGTCTTTGCTACATAATTGTCTGCATCCTTACATAGTAATAAGCCTATAGTGTCATTGTCACCTTCAGTTCTTTCTAAATCATCTATGGCATTTACATAAAATATTAATTGTCCTAAATCTGCAGGATTAAATTCACCAATCTTAATCTCTATTACTACATATGCATGTATTTTTGTATGATACATCAATAAATCTATATAAAATTCCTTTCCTGTTGGTGTTACTAATTTATACTCTTTTCCAAATAAAGAAAATCCAGGTCCTAATTCATTTAATAATTTAATGATATTATCTATCATTTGATTCTTTAAATCCTTTTCAGTCTTTAAATTATTCTTATCTATGAAATCTAATACAATTGTATCCTTAAACATTTCTTTTAATGTATCATCTGATTTTACTACTTCGGTTGTATCAGGTTCTATTAATGATCTTTCATAAGCCTTCATTTCTATTTGGTTTAATACCATCGCTCTTGACCAGCCATATTTATGTGTGGCATTTATATACCATAACATTTCTTTATGAGATTTAGATTTACTCATAATCTCAATAATTGTTCTCCAAGGAATTTGTGCACCAGGTTGGTGCATAATTTCATCTTCATTAAAATTTTCAGCAAACTGACTCATATAATGTAGATTTCTAGTAGAATAACTATTCCCATATTCTTTTAAATCATTAGCTAGGTTCTGTATATATTTTGAGCCCCATGTCTTCCTCTGATTGATAATAGTACCTATCTCATAATAGGTCATTATCATTTGACTATTAACATAAACCATTGCTTTATTTTGATTTTGTCTAATAGTCTCCTTAATTTTGTTTAAATCATTAAAATAATCTTTTTCTAGTATTTCTTTATTCATGTCTCTTCCTCCATATATAGTAATAAGAGGCATGATGTATTAAAAAATTGAAAAAATATTTTAAAAATATAAAAAAGCTTGCTTCATGATGAGTAATCAATCACAAAACAAGCTTATTTTATTTAATATTATAAATTATTAATTAATCTATTAATTCTTTCGAATACCTTATCCTTACCTAAGATTCTTTGAACAAAGTAAATATTAGGTGTATTCTTTCTACCAGCTAATGCTAATCTTAAGAAACCAGCACAATCTCCAGCTTGTCCATTAAAATCATTTGGATTTGCTTTATATGCCTTTCTATCAGATGTGAAATTATATTTAGCCGCTACAGTCTTTAAATTTTCAAACCATTCTTCTTCTGTAACATCTACATTATATGAATTCATATAATCATTTAAGAATGATTTAATAACATCATGAGCTACTTCCTTAGTCTCATTCTTATTTACCATAACTGTATAATCTAAATTAGACATATCTAAATTATTATATACATCATCAAAGAAGAATGAAATAATTGGATAAATATCAGAATACTTAGCATAATCCTTTCTAGGCTTATCCTTTTCTCTTTCAATATTTAAAATATCAGTAAAGAATTTCTTATCCTTTAAAATTTCAGCTTCAAATTCTTTATTATATTCATTAGCCCAAGTTAAAACCTCTTCACATAGGTCAGCTGCTTTTCTATAAGCCATTCTTTCTTTTGAAATTGATTCTACCTTTTCAATATCGAATAAGGCACCATCAACGCCCATCTTATCAAATGAAAGCTTGAAATCAAAGTAATCCTTATCTAGATTTTGTTCTCTCCAAGCTTCGTAATTAGAATTTGCTAATGTTAATAGATATTCAATGAAGCCGTACTTAGGATAACCTTGCTCTAAGAAGAATGCAGTTGCAGCCTCAGGGTCCTTTCTCTTAGAAAGCTTTCTTCTATTACCATTTTCTACCTTCATAATTACAGGAAGGTGTGCATACTTTGGTCTTTCAAATCCCATTGTATCAAATAATTCAAGATGGATAGGTAAGCTTGATAACCATTCCTCTCCTCTTGTTACATGAGTTGTTCTCATGAAGTGATCATCAACTAAGTGAGCGAAATGATATGTAGGAAGTCCATCTCCCTTTAGGATAACTATATCCTGATCATTTTCTGTTAATTCAAGGTCTCCTTTAATTTCATCATGAACAGCAATCTTATTATTATGGTCACCCATAGATTTAAATCTAATAATATAAGAATCTCCATTCTTAATCTTAGCTATAGCCTCATCGATAGGTAAATTTCTATATTTTGCATACTTGCCATAATATCCAGGAATTTCCTTATTAGCCTCTTGAACCTTTCTTAATTCAGCAAGCTCTTCCTGTGTTGCGAAGCATGGATATGCTCTACCAATCTTAATTAAATGCTTAATGCATACCTTATAAATATCAGCTCTATCTGATTGCTTATAAGGACCATAGTTACCTATTTCTTCTGAATCAGATACATAACCCTCATCTAGAATTACACCAAACTTCTTTAATTGTGTAACTAGTGAAGCACCAGAACCTTCAATTTCTCTTTTAGTATCTGTATCCTCAAGTCTAATATAGAATACACCACCAGATTGCTTAGCAAATCTAGATGACACTAATGAAGTAAATAAGCTTCCTGTATGTAAAAATCCTGTAGGTGATGGTGCGAATCTTGTTACCATAGCTCCTTCAGGTAAATTTCTCTTTGGATATCTCTTTTCTAAATCTTCTACTGTCTCTTTAATATCTGGAAATATTAATTCTGCTAAATCATTATAATTTGACATAATAACTACCTCATTTCAATTCTTTTTAATTATATTAAAAATTAATTTTATTTTCAACAAAAATAGGCGATTGCTCGCCTATTAAATAGAATATATAAATTGAACTACATCAAATGATACCTTTGTGCCATCTTTGTATGTAATTGTAATTGTATCACCTAATGCTAAATCAGCGTCATATAAGAATTTCATAGCAGATGTAGCATCACTTGATGATGGATAATTTGATACACCAAATGTTGAATCAAATTTAGAATCATCCTTATAATCAATTGCTATACTTGTAATAATATAATTTTTGCTTAATGAAGTACCAGTATATGTATCATTAGATTTTACTGATGAAATATATAATGAACCAGATTGATTAAATTGACCTGCATAATAAGATATTTCAAATCCAAATTCATAATCACCTGTTACATATCCATATGACCATACATTATTAGCAGTATCATATTTTGAATTATTTAATAATTCTGTAATTACTCTAATAACCTCTTTTGATGGAATTGCAAATCCCAAGCCCTCAATTCCAGATGATGAATATTTAGCATTAACTATACCAATTAAAGCACCAGCTGTATTAAATAATCCTCCACCTGAATTACCACTATTGATAGCTACATCAGTTTGAATTAATGACATCTTTGTATATGTATCTACACTCACACTTCTATTTACATATGATACTACACCTGATGATACTGAACCTGGTAAAGTACCAAGTGGGTTACCAATACAAATTACACTTGATCCTAGCTTTAAATCATCTGAATTTTCAAATATATCTGCATATACTAAGTTTGTAGCATCTATAGATAATATTGCTAAATCTGAATCCTCATAGCCACCAACAAGCTTTGCTTGATATGTAACATCATCAGATTCATCCATTGTGTTATTATTATATGTTATTGCATAATCAGTATAATCCTCAATTACATGGAAGCATGTAACTATAAAGCTCATGTTATAATCATTTGAATAAGCAAATAATACACCAGAGCCTGCCGCGGCACTACTTGTGTTTGAAGCAACGATAGATACAACTGAACCATAAATGTCCTCTACTGTATCACTAACCTCCCTCTTTGTTGTATCTATTGTTGTTCCAAAATCAACATCATAATGTACATATACAGGATCATATGCCAATGATGTTTTTGAGCTATAATTACCATAATTTGATTTAGCTTCTGTTGTTGTTAATGAATTATCTTCAGTTTCAGTGACAGTTGTTGAAGAACTATCTAAATTACAAGATGCTAAGCCTACAAGCATTGATAAGCATCCTAAAGCTACTAAGAATTTCTTTTTCATATCCCTTACCTCCGTCTTTTCACTTAAATTATAAGCTTCAAATATGGGATAAATATGTCAAACTTGTAGTATGATTTTGTAAATTTCAAAGAAAAGAAAAAACTGGATATCTTAAGATACCCAGCTAAAATAAATTACTTAAAGTTTCTCTTTAATAAGCCTTCTAATGCTCTACCATGTCTTGCCTCATCACGAGCCATTTCATGTACTGTATCATGGATAGCGTCTAGGTTATACTTCTTAGCTAGCTTAGCTAAATCAGTCTTACCCATTGTAGCACCATATTCGCATTCTACTCTCCAAGCTAAATTCTTCTTTGTTTCTGCAGTCATATTAGGTTCTAAATCACTACCTAATAATTCAGCGAATTTAGCTGCGTGCTCAGCTTCCTCATAGGCAGCCTTTTCCCAATATAAGCCAATTTCAGGATAACCCTCTCTATGAGCAACACGAGCCATACATAAATACATACCAACCTCTGAGCATTCACCTTGGAAGTTAGACATTAATTGATCAAAAATAGACTTCTTAACATCCTCTGGAATATCAGGGTTATTCTTTACTGTCTTTGCATAAACACCAAATTCATGCTCTGCAGCTAATGGCATTTCTCCTTCTACCTCTTGGAAAGCCTTAGCTGGTGCCTTACATACTGGACACTTGAAATCCTCAGGAAGAGAATCTCCTTCATAAACATATCCACAAACCTTACATACAAATTTTTTCATTTTTTTCTCCTTTCGCTTTTTAGCTTATTTTTTTGCATTTCTTACAAATACCAACAAACATTAAATCAGTACCTGTTACTTCATTTCCATCTATTTCTTCAAAAGATGGAAGATTGACCATACTAGGTGAAATATCATATATCATTCCACATTTAGCACATTTAAAATGATAATGCTTTTCTTTAACTGTTTCATAGATTTCCTCTTGGCCTAATCTAAGCTTTTTGATTTGGCCCTCTTCTAATAGCTTAGATAGATTTCTATAAATGGTTGCTAAAGAAATATTTTCATAATTGGAATTGATATATTCAATTAGCCTTTCTGATGTAGTGTGGCCCATAAACTCTATTGACTTATATACGATTTGACTTTGATTTGTATTTCTTCTAATCATATGTCAACTCCCTTTCATCAATATTAACTTACGTTACATCTAACTAATTTTATTTTATCAATAATATAATTACTTGTCAATCCTTATCGAGAATAATTCTCAAATAGAAAATAAAAGAAAACCCGTAAGAATACGGATTAGTGATTGAATTCATCATATTTAGTAATATCTTTAATAATAATTGAATCCAAAATGTTAGTTAAATGGTCACCCATTCTTTCAACATTTGATAGAATTTCAACATAATGCTCTGTGTTCATAAATGAACAATAGCCTGATTGAACTCTATGAACATGACGCTCATGTAATACTTCCTCTAATTGATCAATCTGATCCTCATAAGGAAGTGTTTCAATAGCTCTTGTCCTATCCCAGTTCTTAACTGCCTCTGTTGTTCCATCAACCATTGTTAATAAAACACCAAAGTAGCTTTCTAGATCCTGTACACCATCCTCTGATAGATGCATATCTTTTGAATATCTATCCTCGAAGAATTCCAATATATTTGTACAGTGGTCACCTATACGTTCGATATCCTTAATATTATCTAGATATTTAGATATTAATGCTGTTTCTTGATTATCTAGCTTAGCTAATGTTAACTTAATTAAATAATCATGGATACGCTTATCTAAACAGTTAATAGTTCTTTCTAGCTCGGCACCCTCTGTTAAAAGCTTTTCATCTCTCTTAAATGCGAAGCTTTTAGCAACATGTACAGCGTTATTCATTGTTTCAATCATATAATCTAGAGCACTCTTAGCAAATGTTATTGCTAGTGTTGGAGACTTTTGAATTAATGTGTAATCTAATAAAGAATCCTCAATAGATGTACCCTCTTGAGTTTTAATAAGCTTATTACATATAAATGTAAGTGGTGTTAATAAGAATAAGAATACAAATGAGTTAACAATATTAAAGAATAAGTGAGCCAAGGCTATAATCATTGGATTATAGAATGGAACATTATTCGAATCTAATATTTGACCATTCATATTAAATGCATTCGCGGCTGTTTCGCATAACCAATAATATGGAACAAATAAGCACATGAACACTAATACACCAACTAATTTAATTAATATATTAGCTAAAGCAACCTTTTTCGCGGTCTTATTCGAACCTAAGGAAGCTAGCAATGCGGTTATTGTTGTACCTACATTAGCACCAAGCATAATTGCAAGTGCACCCTTTAATGAAATTGCTGCTTCTGCGAATAATTCTTGAACAATACCAATTGTCGCTGAAGATGATTGAACAACAAATGTAAATAATGTACCAACTATAACACCTAAAACTGGAACATTTTGTAAGCTTTCAAATAATCCAACTATTGCTTGATTAATTGAAGGATCCTCTAAGAAATGCTTAAACGACATATCAATTAATGCAAGTCCTAGGAAGATAAAACCAAAGCCTAAAACAACTGAACCAATTTGATTAACCTTCTGCTTTTTGAAAAAGAAATTCATAGTAGCGCCAATAAATACCAATACTACTGATACAATAGGCATTATCTTTAATTGAGAAAAGAACGCTAGGATTATTGTTAAAATAGTACCACCAATATTAGCACCAAGTAATACACCAAGAGCTTGACCAAAGGTCATAAGTCCGGCGCCAACTAGTGATACAGCTAATGCTGATGTACCAGACGCTGATTGAGTAAGCATTGTTGTAACAAAACCAACAAGCATACCCTTAATAGGTGTGTTTGTACCTTTAGCAATAATGACCTTCATCTTATCTCCGGCCATTGCCTTTAGGGATGATCCCATCATGTTAATACCAAATAGGAAAATACCTAAGCCACACAATATATAAAGGATTGCTACTACATTACCATAGGCGCCATCAGGAAATCCGAGGTTAACGCCATCAAGAATATTTACCATACTTTCTCCTTTAAGAAAATCTTTACCAATATAGATTTTAATATTTATTATAAAAATTTACAACAAATTAAAATACTTTTAGTATAGAAAACACTTACATACCAACTGCTTCTTTTGCTAATCTATCAACTTTGTCGTTATATTCATTATTAGTATGACTTTTTACCTTATGGAAAACTACTTCTATCTTTCCATTCATTAAATCAGAAAACTTCTGATATTCTATAGCTATTTTAGTATTAGCCTTCCAAGCCTTTGTATACCAAGATTCAATCCCTTGATAATCAAAGAATATATGTAATCTTTTAATACCCTTTTTATACGCATAATTGATAATAAATCCCGCTGCCTTTATTTCACCAGCTACATTTCTATTTTCGGTATATTCATCAATTTCCTCATATCCCTTTTTAAATGTATATTCCTTATTATCAATAATAAGTATAGCTCCAAAGCCATATACTGATGTTTTTGAATTAAATGAACCATCAATATAAGCCTTTGGTTCAGTTACACCATCAGAAAAAGGTCTATCCTCTAAATAAGCTATAGCCTCTTCTTTAATTGAAAAAGATTTATATTTAGGACCCTTACATTCCTTAATAACAGATTGAGCCTCTTCCCAAGATTCAACTATTACCTTATGTGTTTCATCCTTAATTGCATAATACTTCATGTTTTTAACCTAAATTCTTTAATAATTTAATACAAATTGTAGCAGATTCGTGAGCCATATCATTTTCAAATTCTATATATGATTCCTCTTGATTTGCCTCACCTACAACATCAGATATATATCTTAATACAATAAAATCAACACCTGCTCTAACACAAGTTTGAGCAACACCAGCACCTTCCATTTCAGTTACAATGCCTTCTGTATTCTCAATATACTTAAATGCATCCATGCTAGATACAAATTGATCTCCTGAATAAACCTTAGCTGTTTTATATTCAATACCAAGCTTATTTAATACAGATTTAACCATAACAATATTTTCAATACCAACAGCATATTCAGCTGGCATTCCAGGTACTTGTCCATGCTTATATCCAAATATTGTAGCATCAACATCATGATATGCTAAGCTTTCAGCAATTACTATATCTCTATGCTTTAAAGGCTTTGTACCACCAGCAATGCCTGTATTAATAATAAATGAGCATTCAAATTCTCTAATTAGAATTGTTGTAGCTATTGCGGCATTAACCTTTCCCATTCCACTTTCAGTTAATACAACTTCAACATTTCCAATATATCCTCTATGAAATTCTGATCCGAAAATTCTAACACTTTCTAAATCTTCCATTTCATTTAAGATTTCTTCCATTTCAGGCTTCATAGCCGCTACTATTCCAACTCTCATATTTTCCTCCTACACTCTCTTAGATAAGGTAACATTTAATCTATCACTTCTAGTTTTACCATTTAGTGCAGTAACCTTAAATTTACCCTTATGTCTAACAGATACAATATCATCTATTTTTAAAACATGTGAAACATTCATATTAATAATATGATTGACCTGTACTAAACCTTCTATTATTAATTCCTGAGCTTCACTTCTAGATATACCATAGATTGCAGATACAACACAATCTATTCTTAATGAAGATATAAAATAATTCTTATCTTCATATCTAATTACATTTTCTATTCTTTCATTGCATTCCTCTAATTCAATAGGTGCCTTACCTACAAATTTAAATTCAGATTCAATGAACTTAGAAATTTCCTCTGTACATGCAATATATACATCACCATTATTTATAACAATATCACCAAGAGATTCTCTTTTAATACCTAACCCCATTAATGAACCTAATACATTTCTATGGTTTATCTCATAATACTTTTTATTATATTTTATTTTATAAACTACTATTTTAAAATCATCATCACTTACATCATATTGTGATAATATATATCTATTTCTATCTGCATTTATAATCTTTCCATATTTTTCAAATGGTGCCTTTTGATACTTACACATCTCTTCTAAAATAGCACCATATGTTTCATCTAAAAATGGTAATAATACTACATTACCCATATAGCTTCTTTCTATAGCAGATTCTATCCTCTTTTTAAATTTTATTACATCTTCCATAATACTCTACCAAGTCTTACATGAGTACTACCAGAAGCAATAGCTTCCTTATAGTCATCACTCATACCCATTGATAAATATGGCATACTGATATTAAAATCCTTTTCTACTCTTTCCTTTAAATATTTTAATGATTTAAATTGCTTAATTAAATCATCATGAGTATCAGCCTTAATAGCCATCATCATAAATCCAACTACATTAATCTTTTTATACTTTAATACCTCAGTCATAAATTCATTGATTTTATGATAATCTACACCATTTTTATTTTCTTCTAGATTAATAGATACCTCAATAAATACATCAAGTGGTTCTTCTCTATATTTTTCAATCATTTTAGCTAAATCTAAAGAATCTAAAGAATGTAATACATCAATTTTATTGATAATATCCTTACATTTATTTCTTTGAAGATGACCAATAAAATGCCATCTAATATCCTTATAATCCTTTAATTCTTCATATTTAGTTAAAAAAGCTTCTACTCTATTTTCACCAAAATTATTAACTCCATGCATCAATAATTCCTTCATTTCATTACTACCAACATACTTAGTAGCCGCAACTACATTTACAGGAATTGTTTTTAAGAATTCATCTATATCTTCTCTTAGCATCATAAATATCACTCCAAACATTTATTATTATACAATAATAATTTATTAAAAAAAAGAACTTCAAGGTCAATGGTAGACTTTGAAGTTCTATTTATATTAGCTAATTGTAAATGAAGATACTACTGTAGTTCCTCTTGTAATTACGTAAGATGCGGCATCACCATAGAATTTAATAACATTAGATGAATAGTTATTCTTTAAAGTGAAATTATAAGTTAATGAATCCTTACTAAATGTATAATCACCTGAAGATAATTGAGGAATCGTATATGTTTTCACATTTGATGTTGAAGGTGTTCTTTCAATAGTACCTAAGCATATTAGTGTACCACCAGTAACCTTAACTGTACTATCAGTGTCTAATGCAGTTGCGGTACCTGATGTACCACCAGCTGCAGATATTACAACACCACCAGTTTGTGTATATGTTCCATTTGCGTCTATTGCGTCTGTATCACCAGAACCAACACTTGCAAATAGGAAGCCACCACTAACATTAATAGTACCTGAATTACCACCAGCATTTACACCATCGTCTGTGGCATATACATCTACCACTGAACCATCAAAATTAATTATTGGTCCTTCTATTCCTTCATATGCAGTTAATACACTAACCTTACCACCTGATAATGTAACAGTACCTTCACCATGGATTCCATCATCCTTTGATGTAATAGATAATGTGCCACCTGAAATATTAACATTACCAGTTGAACTATTATTATTTTCTAATAATACATTTGCATTTGTATGTAATGCATCATCATATGATTCTATCTTAATATTACCAGCTGAAATATTTATTTCATTATCAGCCTTAATACCCTTAGTTGAGTATTCAGTCTTATCAGTATTTCCCTGATCCATCATACCCATTCCACCAGGTCCCATTTGTCCTTGTTGAGTTGAGTTTGAAGATGAATAAGATGTCCAATCTCCACCAATTTTCTTAGTTGATGCAGTTACACTAGATACCTGGAACATATCCTTTGTTGTATTAATAGTTTGACCTGTAGAAACTGCGTAATAATCTGTTTCTGATGTTGTATCAGTTGTAAATATATAAAATTGTACATTTTTATACTTTGAAGAATCTATATCTCCCTTTAAATAATAATATGTAGTTGATGATTGACCACGAGGACCCATACTAATTGATGTTTGAGTATAGAATGATAATTTAACCCATTCTCCTACCTTATTGTTATTATCATCAAAATTATAGCAATATGCATAGTAATAATACGATGTATTATATGTATTACCAGTTAATGATAAATATAATGTAGTTGATTGACTTAATGATGATGCAGTATCACCTGAGTATTCTGAATATGAGCTTGTATAAATATTTAATGTTGGCTCATTATTAGAATCATCCTTTACTATTTCAGTATTGTATGCGGCATCAATTCCGTCGCAGCATGCATAAATATCTAAAGCAGATGTTCCTGTAATTGTTACAGTACCTCTTTGATTTCCTTTAGATGAAATATCAGAGCTTGTAGTTTTAATACCATCTCCACCTACTGAAATAATCTTTCCTGTTACATTTGTAATAGTTACTGAATCATTTCCTTTTACAGCATTATTTACTGCGTTAACATTCAATGTTTGATTTTTAATTCGTAAATCATCCTTTGAATGAACTCCGTTATTTACGGCACCAATAACATTTAGGGTACCCTTGCCCTTTAATGTTAAATCTACCTTAGAGTAAATCGCAGCGGTACCTTGTGATTCATCACTTTCATCGATTGAGCTTCTTCTATCTATAATAGTATTTTCAGTACCATTCTTAGCTGAAATATCAACATCTGTTTCTGATGCTTCTACATAAATAGGTGAATTAGTAGTTGATGTAATTGTACATCCATTTAAATTCAATACTACATCATTAACTGTATCATTAGAATTTATAACAATCATTCCATCTGGTAATACACCACTTAAATTGTATTCACCTCCTGATGTAATTGTGTATGTACTACCATCCTGTGTGAAGCTTCCTACACCAGCTGTAGCTAGCGAGATATTAAATGTAGATGACATATTATCATATTCAGAGTATTCATCTGAAAATATAAAATTTGTAGTATCTACATTTGTTTTATTTTCATCACTTGTATTTGTTGTTGCATTATCAGTATTACCACCATCAGAGCATCCTACTAATGCTAGTAATGATAAAGCTCCTATTAACGCACTTCCAATTGATTTCTTCTTCATAGTAAATACCTCTCTTTCGTTTTCTAGCCTCATTATAATCACTAAAAAATTAGAAAAAAAGCATTTCAAATTGAATAACATTATTTCACATTTATGTGCGTTTTTAATAACATAAACAAGAAAAAAATCCGGAATTTATGTCAATCAAATCACAAATTCCGGAATATTTTTATAATGAATAATCAAAATTTTTATTTAAGAAATCTTGAGCATCTGGATTACCTAAGTTTTTAGCCTTAGTTGCTAAATCCTTAGCATAATCAGAATCCTTTTCAATTCCGATACCTTTTAAGTAGCAATCAGCTAATCTTAAAATAGCTGGTGTGTAATTAGCTCTAGCCGCATCTTCAATATAATTGAAGCCATCATCTACATCATAATCTGCATTCTTCTCATTTAGATAATAATCACCTAAATAATACATAGCCTCTAAATCGCCACCCTCAGCAGCTAGCTTATAATATTTCATGGCTTCCTTATTACTCTTTAGCATACCACCATAGCCTTGTTCACTACATCTTCCTAGCATGTAATATGAATGTGGATCAGAATTTCTAATACCCTTCTTATAATATTTAACTGCTTCCTTATAATTTTGGATTACACCATCACCATTGTAATAACAATCACCAAGCTTACCTTGGGCAAGTGGAGATTCTGTTAAAGCAGCATTTTGATAATACTTAAATGCTTCAGATGGATCCTTATTTACACCAATACCATATAAATAGCATTCAGCAATATTTAAGTATCCCTTTGCAGAACCTAGCTCTGCAGCCTTCTTATACCATTCAATCGATTCAATGATTTCTTCATCATTTTCTGCATTAGCTCTAATGATATCACCAATTGCAATCATCGAATCAATATCCTTTAATTCAGCAGCCTTTAAATACCACTTCTTAGCAATGGCATCATTAGCTTCTACACCAGTACCATTGTGGTAGCATAATGCAAGCTCATAAATTGCCTTAGCATTTCCTTGCTCTGCTGCCTTCTTATACCAATAGAATGTTTTTTCATTATCTCTTTGAGTACCATATCCAAAATAGTAATGTCTAGCTAATTCAGCTTGACCTTCTGGATAACCATCCTCAGCTGATTCAGTAAAGAACTTAAATGCTAAATCAGGTGAAATATCTACAGTATCACCCTTTTCGTAAAGACATGCAAGTTCATATGCTGCCTCACCAGATTTTAGATTTGCTGCCTTCTTATAATAAGCAACTGCTTTACTCTTATCTTGCTTTACTCCAAGACCATCATAATAACAATCACCTAAATTCTTTAATGCAGATGGCTCTCCTTGCTTTGCAGCATCAGCATAAAGCATAACAGCTTGTCTAATGTCTTGTTCAACGCCAAGACCATCTCTATATAAATTACCTAAATCATTTTCTGCTCTAGGATAATCATTCTTTGCTAATTCAGAGAAAATTCTAAATGCTTCCTTATAATCCTGCTTAGCACCATTTCCATCTCTATATAATGTTGCTAAATTATATAAAATAATAGGGTCATCTAGCTTATCACTTAAATATGAATATAATTCAAATGCTTTAATATAATCTCTTGTATCAATATCTCCATAGTAATAGCAATTAGCTATATGAAGCATAACTTCATCAGAATGCTCTGGGTCCTCTAGATAATATTTTAAAGCTTCTAAAATATCAACATCAGTACCAATACCATAGTAGTAACAATCTGCTAATCCACAATAAGCATGGTCATTACCCATATCTACAGATTTCTTATAGCATTCAAATGATAATTTCTTATCAACATTTGTACCAAGTCCATTTTGATACATATAACCTAAATATTCTAATGCAATAGGATTACCCTTAGTTTCATTAAATACCTCTACAGCCTTTTCAAATTCATCATTATCAAATAGCTGAATACCAATGGCAACCTTATTAGGATCATCAACATCCTTTGGCTCTTCAGGTTCTGGTTCAGGAGTAACCTCTTCAACAGCTTCCTCTACAACTTCTTCAGTTGCCTCATCTGGATTTACATCATCTTCAGCTACTTCATTATTTTCTTCATTAGTCTGTGCTTCTACAGCTTCCTCATTATTTTGAGGTTCAGCATCTTCAGTAACTTCCTCTGACTCAGCAGCTTCTTCAGCTACATTTTCATCTTCTGGCTTTGCTTCTTCGGCAGTTTCCTCAACAACAGGGGCTTCCTCATCTTGAACTTCAGCTTCTACCTTTGGTTCCTCAGTAGCTTCCTCTACAACTTGTTCAGGTTCAGCCTCTGTTTCAGGTTCCTGAGCTTCAACCTCTTCAGGCTTTTCCTCAACTGGCTCTTCAACCTTCACCTCAGGTACAACATTATATTTAGCTAATTCATTAATGATATTATCCACACTTGGATATAAAACAAATTCATTAATAGAATTTTTAAATTCATCAGCTGAAACAATGATATCATCTGGTAAACTATCATCAGAATAAACCTTATCAAATAAATCATCAATTGATTCATCAACGATAACATTAATTGATGGCTTTCCCTTTATGTTGCTATCAACTATCTTCATAGCTTCATAAAAATCCTTCATTTTTAATGCATCAAATGAAATAACTTTTACAACTGCATCAGAACGTAATATTCCGGCTCTAATTTTAATTTCACCACAATCATCACATTCCTTAGTTTGAAATCCAGCGTTTTGTAATTCATTTGCTACACTTGAATTATTTGATAAAATAAATAAACGACTCTTCCCCATTTGAATACCTCCAAACTTCATATTTAAAAATATTATATCAAAAAAAATATATTTTTTTAGTCATTTTAATTATTTAAGGCCATTTTTTTATGTTTTTTAGCTTTTCGTTTAATACTAGACTTTAATTCCGACCTAAAAATTCTAAAGATTTTTCTAGAAAATTCCTTATAAAATACAGAATTTTCCTTATCTAAAACCTTTTTTCTTTCTCTCATTTTTCTAAAATATCTAAAAGGCTTCTTCTTGACATCTAGTAATGAAGAATCGGGCTTTTCCTTAGCAATTTTAACTAAAATCTCAATAAATCTTTTTCTATCATCATTAGTTGTTTCATTAAAAAATCTATCAATAGATCTTTCAAAATATCTTGATGTAATAGAATTTCTTTTTACTCTTTTAAATCTAGTACTAGATGCAATATGCCAATTAAATGGATCATGCTGTAAAACAGTAAATCCACTTGTTTTTAAGAATTCAATATTAGAAACATTATATAGTAGCATAGCTACTGTACTCATTGTTGAGCTCATAGCACATACTCTATTTTGAATTCTATAATATTCTGGTGTATGTAATATTGTTTTATCTAAGAATCCAGGCCCATCAAAATCATAAACCTTTATTATATCATCCTGAACATCTATTTCTGCAAATATAGATGCATATAATGCTAAATTACCACCCTTAGAATGACCACCAATAATCATTTTTCTATTGTATAGATTATAGATATCCATAATGTATTTAACAGCATCTCTTTGAGATGGCACTTCATTCATATATGCCATATTTAAATCTTCTTCCCAGCCCGTAATTGTTAAATCTGTACCTCTAAATACGATATAACAAAAGTCTTCGAAAAAGAAGGTTACACCAAAGAATTGTTCTACTGTATCATTATCAATAATACTTCTAAATGCTTTGAAATAGATATTATCATATCTTGTTGTTCTTTCCATTAAAGCACAAAGCTTTTCATTTCTTGGTCTTGTTGTAGTACCATATGATAATTTCTTTGCGTTCTTAGCATTAACAATATCCTTAATAAATATTTCTTGATTAACATCAGACGAAAAAAGTTCAAAATTTAGATATCCTAGTTCAGCAAAAATTAGGGCATCTATCTCATTGAATTCAAGCTTATCAAATGATTCATTTCCATATTTTTTTAAATACCAAAGCATGTTTTTCATATGATACCTCAAGAAAGCAAACAATTTAAAGTATTATAACATATATTTAATTAATAATTAAAGACTTTTGTTCTTAATTAAGTATCTTGTTATCGCAATTATAGTTTTAGCATCCTTAATTTCATTATTTTCAATCATTTTAACTACCTTATCAAGTGGAACATATTCTAGTTCTATTACCTCATCATCGTCAAAATGAGTTTGTGTCTTAATAAAATTCTCTGCTAAATATAAATAAATAATTTCAGAGCTATATCCACATGTAGGATAGCACTCACCTAAGGATATAAGCTTATCTGTTTTATTACCAGTTTCTTCTTCAAATTCTCTTAATGCAGCATAATAAGGATCCTCACCCTTTTCTAGCTTACCTGCAGGAATTTCATAGATTACCTCATCATAGGCATATCTAAATTGTCTTTCTAATATAACCTCATTATCCTTTGTAACAGCTAAAATAGCGGCACCACCTGGATGTCTTACTATTTCTCTTAAGCTTTCATTTCCATTAGGACATAACACCTTATCCTTTTCTAACTTAACTACCTTACCATCGTAAATAACCTCACCAGTTATTTTCTTTTCTCTCATATCCATAAAATTTCACCTCTATACAATACTATTTTAACATATATAAATTCTTAATTTATATTTCTTTTACTATTTCTATACTTTAAAGGGGATAATCCAAACCACTTTTTAAAGGCATTTGTGAAATGCTCAATAGATGAATACCCAACTAGCTCAGATATTTCTGTTATAGATAAATCTGAATACAATAATTTGTTTGAAGCAAATGACATTCTTGCTTCATTTTTTAATTCTATAAATGTTTTCTTATAATTTTCATTTAAATATCTTTGTAATTCTCTAACACTTATAAATAATCTATTAGCTAAATCCTCAATAGTAATTGTTTGAAATTCATTTCTAATAATTGTATCAATTTGGAATTGAAAATTATTTAAATCCCAATGAGATAATCTTTCTCCTTCTATTTTTTCATTTCTTAATATTTCTACAATTATTGCCTTAAACATAGAAACGACTATTTCATTATATCCAAATTTAGTTTTTTCTAATTCTCTATGTACAACACTAAACGGATACCTAAGTTCAGGCTCTAATCCAACAAAGTTTTTATCTAATAAATATAAATATTTTTTAAATGCAGTTGTTTTATCAATTACGAAATATATAGAATAATATGTTAATTCACCATCAGGAATAATTTGACATTTAGAAAATTGTGAAACAACAAAATAATAGTTTTCTTTTACATCAAATTCTTCTTCATCAATTATTAATTTACCTTTTCCAGACTCTATATAATTAACAATCATTACATCTAATCCATATTCCATATAAATAGTAGGCTCTGTTATTTTTTGATATGAAAATTCAGCCATATGTAAAAATATCTTAGCCATCATAAATTTTATTGAATCATTACTCTTAAATGTCATATTGAACCTCTCATAATTAAAATCATAAGATTCTAACTTCTAATATCGTTATAGAGACTATAACGGCATAGATATAATGCTGATAAAGTTGCCTAAATCCTGTCTATAAGACACATTATATCTACCTAACATATTAGACTATTAGTTAAATAACATTTAATAATACTTTGAAAGTATTATATGTTAATTTTGTTCCACTCAAAGCTAAAGAAGCTTTTGTCTCTAGCTCTGACCTTGAATTCACATCCAAGGGTTTTAATGTCTCTCTTATATAATATCTTGCTGCGATATTATATGATGCACTTAAATCACAATTATATGTCTTTCCACTTACAAATTTGCATATAGAATAATTATCATTATCTCTTTCTACTAATCCAGATCCATCATAAGCATATTTGCTTGTCCCATTTGGATTAACTGTTGATACTCTTATTCCATTTCTATGTGCCATTTCATATGCTTTATTATATATTGCTATTTTTCTCCAGCGATGTAATCTTGCTCTAAAAGATTTTTTTGCCCTTTTGAATTTATGTCTTAAATTCTCAAATACTATTACATCTACTCCATATGATAAGCATATTTTAATAATTTGATTTACAGTATGATTAACTATATTTTCATTAATTGAATTTATTTTATTATTAATATGTA
>JAFSJY010000053.1 GCA_017449215.1 Acholeplasmatales bacterium
GCTTGCAGTATCCCTGACCTACGCTTAAACCTAGTCTCACGATTTCGGCTCCAAGGTCTCGGTACTAGATGAGATGCTAGCTCTTTCTAGGTCGGACTCCCACCGACTATGTTAAGTGAACCGAACTGGCGCACCCTCCATTTCTACAATAATATTATACCACAAAAACAGCAAAAAATCCATTAGGTAAGCCATTTTCCTTTTTGATAAAATTGTGAGAAATAGGCTTAAAAATGATATATTTTTAGTGAAATTTGAGAAAATTAATACAATTTTAAATAAATGTGTGGATAGAATTTCCTAATAAATGAAAAAAGCACTCATTTGAGAGTGCCCTATAATTCCTTGATTATATTTTCAACATCCGAAATCGACAATTTAGAAGCATCAATGTTATTTTCTTTTAAATACTGCTCGTATCTTTTTTCATTGCCTCTAAATCCTTTGGGAAGTCTAAATATTTCTCTATTTGGATCTCCATGAAAAGGAATATCGTCAAAATCTTTAATTTTAGAATAATCGATTTTTAATTTAATTGCCTGTTGCATATCTTTTATACTCCTCCTCACCATAATACTTAATAAATAATTTTTTTGCCTCTTCTTCATCTATATACATCGTTTGATTACTCATTACTTTTGCCTTAAGCTCCTTTTGGTAATACCCTATAAGTTTTGTTTTGGCTTTAAAATATACAAAGCCATCATAACCAGCCTCATATGAATGTTTAATTGCTTGAGCAAATAAATGAGCCCCAACTCCAGTATATTCTTTCAATTTTGAATCACCTAAATAATAGCCATTATTATGCATTGAAGATTCAACTAATTCAACGACAACAGCTTGATCTACTTTTTCAACTCTATAAGAAAGTAAACCTTGAATTCGATTATCACCTTCAGCATATAAAGCTTCTAATTTTGAACCTTCATTCGCCTTTTTTGACCAATCAAATTTAAAACCATTATACTTCTGAAATTCAACTTCTTCAAAATGCGTTGATACAATTTCGTTAGTATCATTTTTTCTAAGGCCTGGCGTCATTTCATCTATTTCTACGTCTATTGTACCATCATTTGTATTACCAGTCAAATTAACACTCCTCGTCTATTACTTCATATTTGAAATAGAAATAAATCCATATATCTTTACGTTCTTTTCTTCTTTTTAATATATAGATAAATTCCTACAGTCACAGTTAAGCCTATTAATAAAACAAATAAAATAATTGCAGTAATTGTCATACCAATATTAGCCTTTGAAAAGATTGAATCTGATGTAACTATTACCTTAAATTTAACTGTACTAGAAAGACCTGATGAATTCATACAAAAGGCAGTCGCATAATATGTCCCCTCTGTATCATATAAAACATCCTTATCATCTACCTCTATACTTTCAGCTATATATTCATCACTTTCATCTACTACACTTATATAATCCTTTAAATTAACATTAGTATTTTCATTTACTGATATATCAGATACTAATATCTTAGGTGATTGATATGATATTAGATTAACATCTATTGAATCACTAACACTATATACACCATCACTATATGTATATGTAATCATATAGTTACCAATCTTATTTTCCATTGTATGATTAATCTTTAAATTATCTAAATTAATATCTACATTATCTGTTAATGATTTTATATGCTGATAAAAATTATAGGCTTCAAAATTAGTTTTATAATCTAGCATTAATGAATGAGTATTTAGTATTAATACTGGTGGTTCTTCATCTACTACATGTATTTTAGCTGTATAGCTTGCCCCATGGCCCTTACTGTTTTCAACATATACAGTATAGTCATATGTAGCTACTGAATTATTATCAATAGATGGATATTCTATTTTATCAGTTATATCTCCATCCTTTTCATCAACTGCTTTAAAATATTGCTTAATATCATAATTCATTTTACAAGGAATATAAATATCATCACCAACTGCGCTACAGGTAATAATTGGTATAGTCGCATCATCATAAATTACTGTTTTATATTTAGTCTTTACATAATTGTCGCCCATATCTATTACAATAGCTTCTACATCATATTCACCACATTTATTAAAATTGACATTAGAATTAAATTTAATATCCTTAATTCCATAATTATCTTTAGCAATAATATTATCCCTAAACTCGTAGCTACTATCGATTGGTAAATATAAGGTATCATTTATTACTTCTACCTCAGGCTTTATATTATCCTTTACTACAAATGTAATAAGACATTTATAATCAACACAGGTGCCAGGTATATGAACACTATCGTATGCCTTATACCATACCTTATATTCACCAAGCTTTTGTGTATTAACATTTTTTAAATAATATAGCCAATCACCATCTTTACTATAAGTAATATTAGTATCAGTTAAGGCTACATTATTTTTATAAAGGATTGCGTATGGCTTATCCTTATAATTTTCAACTGAATCACCAATTGGTATTTCAACAACAGTATTAAACCATACATATTTCCAGGATGCTGAAGCATAAATATTATTAAATGTTAACAGGAATAAAGATATCAATAATGAGATAAATAATATTAATTTTTTCATTCTTCTTCACCATCCAAATCAAATTCGAACGGTTCCTTATCATAACCAAACATTAGAAAATAAGCTCTTACCATATTTCTATGCTTATTCGCGGAAGGAAGATATGCAACCTCCTTTAAAACAACATGCTTAATGAAATTGTCATCAGAAATACATACTCTCGGAATAATTTCATTAAATAAATGAGTTGCGTATTTTTCTTTTGTTTTAGATCCTAATATATCTAAATAATTATAATCAAAATCATAAATATAATATTCATTATCATAATCATCTAATAATGATAAAAATTTATCAAAATCAACAACATATAGTTTTAACATTAAAGCAAATTTAGTTAATGCTTCATCCTTATAATTTAATATTTTAGATACATTCTTATCCTTAAAACATTTAATAAGCTCTAAGCTATTTTTATATATTTCATTTCTAATACCGTTAATTTCCTTAGCAGCTAAATAATAATTTCCATTCTTAATATAATAAAGACAAATGATATATCTCATTTCATCTAATAAATAATAAGGTCCTTTATCTACAAGTATATTTTTAGCATTTAAATAATGAACTGGTGTATCCTGTTTATTAGCTCCAAATGATGCTTTAAAATGACAAATGTATTTTAATGCTTCTAAATTATCATCTAAGCTAAATTTATTTATGTTTTCTAATATTTCTAATGCTTCATTAAATCTAAAATTATAATAATGTAAATATGCAGAAAATAAAGAAAAAATAACAAAATCAAATTCACGCATAGTTTGAGATATTTGAATCAAATCTAAATAGACCTTATTAGCATTAGGTAAATCATGATGATATAGATAATATATAAATTTAATAATTGAGTATCTATAATTATCAAATGGCTTTCCCTTTTCAAAATATAAATCAATATTTTCAGAGCTTCCCTGTAAGAAATCAGATATACATAATACTAGCGCATCTCTTAAATCTAATAATGTATCAACCTGATCCATAGTCAGCTCAAGTCTATCGCATAATTCAGCTAGGAATTGTCTATTTGGCTGGATCTTACAGTTTTCAACCTTACATAAATATGATAGTGAACAAATACCATCGGCTAAAGCCTCTAATGTCATTCCAAGTCGATATCTTCTAGCTCTTATTTCAGTTCCAACTATATAATAGATATCTAAGCTTACTCTATCATTTACTAGCCTTTCATTTATTCTTTCAGTTACTTTACTTCTCATTTTATGACCTCCACTTTTTTTAGTTATATTTTAATTTTAACTTTTGGATTCAAATCTTCCAATAAATGAGACGTTTTCTAAAATAAAATTTTTAATCTCCCGCGCGTTGTCACTTTTGGCTATTTTTGAGGGGGTTTTTGAGAAAAAAATGACCATTATATTCATCTAATGGTCAAATTTACAATATTTACTTAATTTACAGTCTAAGCAATTAGGCTTCGATGCCTTGCAATGATACCTTCCAAATAGCAAAAATAGGTGGTGAGCTAAAATCCAATCATCCTTTTTTATGTATTTTTTATAATCCTTTTCTACTATAATTGGATCATTTGATTTAGAATATCCCAACCTATTAGCCATCCTAATTAGATGTGTATCAACCGGAAATGCAGGAATATTAAAGCCTACTGCTAAAACAACAGACGCTGTTTTTCTTCCAACTCCAGCTAATTTAGTTAATTCTTCTAAACTATTAGGAACTATATCATTATATTTTTCATGTATATCCTTTGATATTGAAATAATGTTACGAGCTTTTGAATTAGCTAATCCAAGTGGTTTTATTATTTCATATACATCACCGAATTTAGCATTTGATAAAGATAAAGGATCAGCATATTTTGAAAATAAAAACTTAGTTATTTCATTTACTCTTTTATCAGTTGTTTGAGCTGATAATGTAACTGCAATAATTAGCTCAAATGTGTTATTAAAATTTAATTCGCAAACTGGATTTGGAATTATATTTTTAAGCTCATTTAATATTTCATCTGATTTAATCTTATTCATTATTTGATATTATTAACAAAATCTAAAAAGCCTTGAGGAATTTCCTTAGTCTTAGGCTTTAATCCTTTTTTTCTTTCCTTTTCTAATTCTGATACTAATGATTTAATATTAACAACATTCTTATCCTTAAGCTTTACAAATGCCTTTTCAAAATCATTTTTTGTATACATATCCTCTTCTACTAAGGATTTAACAATTTCAATTTCAGTAGCGATTAATATTTTATTTAATCCCACTGATACTATTCTTAATATCTCCTGAAGCTCTGATGGATCATTTGAAATCTTAGAAGACAATAGTTGTTCACATCTATCAAAGAATCCTTCAATTGAAATAGCTTCCTCAGATATTCCATTTTCTTCCTTTAAATAAATTGAATAAAAGCCCTTATCTAATAATGAAGCTAGGGCTTCATCAAAATTTTTTTTACTTAAAGGTGCTGTTTCTCTTAATTTTTCCAAATTAAAAGCATCAGTTGTTTCATAATATTCAATTATTTTAATTAAAACAATTGCCTCGCTTGCGTCTATAATAAGATGCTTTAAATTATCTAAAATAAATTTCTTATAATCGAAGCAATCAGATTCAAATAATCTTTTTAAAATCATATTTTTGCCTCTTTCTCTAAAGCATCCTTTGCGGCCTGCTGCTGGGCTTCCTTCTTAGTTTTACCTATTCCTCTTCCCATTAGGATTTCATCCATATAAACAACAGCCTCAAATGTCTTATTATTAGCAGGACCCTCATCTCTTACAATTTCATAACGAATACTTCTTTTTTCAGATTGAAGCTTTTCCTGAAGCATAGATTTATAATCCTTATTCTTTAAAACATCATAAAAATAAGGCTCAAAGAATTTCTTAACTATTTCTCTAGCTGCCTCAAAGCCACCATCTAAATAGATAGCACCAAGCACAGCCTCAGTCGAGTCGGCAATAATTGCAGGTCTAGTTCTTCCACCTGTTGCCTCTTCACCCTTACCTAAATATAGGTATGATGATAATTCAATTTTAGAAGCATATAAATCTAAGGCACTCTCACAAACTGCCTTAGCTCTCATCTTAGTTAAAACACCCTCATCTAAATCAATTGTGTCATAAAGCTTTCTAGACATTGCAAGCTCTAAAACTGCATCACCTAAAAACTCTAATCTTTCATTACATTCGATATTATGCTCGTTAGCATATGATGAATGAGTAAGAGCAAGCTTTATTAAATTTTTATCCCTAAAAACATATCCAAGCTTTTCTTCTAAAGCCTCATAGCCTGTTCTTAAATCATTTTCATTATTCATTTGAAGTCACTTCCTCTTTAGGAAGAGCAGCAATGACCTTATTGATTAAATCGCTTTTTACCATATTATAAACCTGCTTTATAGCACTAGAAAATGCGTAACCATCGGAGTTACCATGTGCCTTAACTACAGGAGCGCCTACACCAAAAATCATCGCACCTCCTACTTCCTTAGAATTCATTCTCTTAGAGAATCTTCCTAAATTTTTTCTCATAAATAGGTATCCAATCTTACCACCGATTGATGCCTTAATTTCTTGCTTAAGCATTTGTCCCATACCCTTTGCAGTACCCTCTAATGTCTTAATAGCAATATTACCTGTAAATCCATCAGTAACAACAATATTAGTAGGACAATTAATTAATTGATCAGGCTCAACATTACCCTTAAAATTAATAGATTGAACAGTATTTAAATAATCATAACAAATCTTTTCCTGTTCTCTTCCCTTACCAGGCTCAGAACCAATATTTAATAAACCAACAGTAGGATCCTTAATACCTAAAACCTCTTTAGCGGCAACTGTTGCGAATACAGCAAATTGACCAATATGCTCAGGTCTTAATTCAACATTTGCACCTACATCCAATAATAAGCGTGGATTCCCATCCATATTAGGAATAATAGGACATAATGCAACACGCTCCATACAAGGAAGTCTTCTTATAATTAAATGTGCAGCCATAATAACACATTGAGTAGGACCTGATGTAACAACTGCATCTACTTCCTTATTCTTAGCGGCATACATAACCATATCTAAAGATGAATTTCTCATTGTTCTAACTGCTCTAACAGGGTCATGCTCACCCATATCCATAGTAACATCAGTATGAACAATACTAATTCTTTCATTATTAGTTAATAATGGCTTTATTTTATTTTCATCACCATATAATACAATTTCAATATCCTTAAACATGCTAACGGCACGCATAGCACCAGGAACTGTAGCCTCTACTCCTAAATCTCCACCATTAGCGTCAACACCAATTTTAATCATAAAATTATCCTCCAAAACATTATTAATATTCTACCATTTTATAGCTTAAAAAACTAGTTTATTTTATCAATTTTAGAATCACTTGAGGCTAAAATTGAATCAAATTTTTTACTACTTATTTTTTTATTTATAAAATCATCTAATAATTCCATAGAATCATTCTTTGCACATTCTAGTATCTTTAAATCATTTTCAAAGCTACTATATAAAAGTTCAGATGAAAAACCAGATTGCTCCTCACCTAAATAGCTACCAGGTCCTCTTAATCTGAAATCAATTTCAGATATATCAAAGCCAGATGAATATTTTTCTAATGCATTTAATCTTTCATTATCTGTATTCTTAGTTACAAGCATACAATAGGATTCCTTATCTCCTCTTCCGACTCTACCTCTTAGCTGATGAAGTGTCGCAAGTCCAAATCTATCGGCATCCATAATTATCATCATAGTTGAATTAGGAATATTAATGCCAACCTCTATTACTGTAGTTGAAACTAATATCTTATATTTACCATTTTTAAAGCCCATAATAGCTTCATTTTTATCTATATTTTTCATTTTTCCATGAATTACAGTATAGCTTTCATCAGGTAAATATTTTTCTATTATTTCCTTACATGTATCTAAATCCATGTAATTAAAATCCTCATTTTCAGTTATAAGTGGGACAACAAAATATGCTTGCTCACCCATATCTAAATGATTCTTAATTGATTTCATTAATCCAGTAATATTATCTATATTAATAACCTTAGTTATTATAGGCTTTCTACCCTTTGGCATTTCCTTAATAGATGAAATATCTAAATCTCTAAAGAATGTTAGACCCAATGTTCTAGGAATTGGTGTAGCTGATAGGAACATTGAATCAACATCCTTATATTTATCAATTAATCTTATTCTTTGATTAACACCAAATCTATGCTGCTCATCAATAATAACGAGTCCAAGCTTAGAAAAAATGACATTATCATTTAAAATAGAATGAGTACCAATTAATATATTGATTCTATTATTTACTAATCTATAAATAATATCATCATATTCTCTTTTCTTAATACCACTTTTAATTAATTCAATAGAGACATTATAATCCTTTAAATAATCAATAAATGATTGATAATGCTGATCAGCTAGCACCTCTGTAGGAACCATTATAGCTACCTGATATCCAGCCTCTACCATCAACAATGATAAGGCAATAGCGACTATTGTTTTACCAGAGCCTACATCTCCTTGAATTAATCTATTCATAGGATATGGCTTATTAATATCATTAATAGATTCCTTTATAGATTCCATCTGATCATTAGTTAATTCATATGGAAGATTAGAAATAAATGTGTTTAATAAATCTAAATTAAGATTCCTTTTTTCCTTAGTATTATTCTTTCTTTTGCTTCTAACTAAATCAAAGGAAATTGAATACCAGAAGAATTCTTCATACTTCCTTCTTCTTAAAACCTCTATAACATCATTTTTATTTTCAGGAAAATGAGTTTTGTATAAATAATCCTTTATATTTAATAATCTATATTTTTGAATTAAAGAAATAGGTAAGCTTTCTTCAAAATCTGTATATGATAAAATAGCATTTTTAACAATTCTTAAAAAAGTAAAATTAGGAATATCCTTTATTTTATAATCATTTTCAATTTTAAAGCCAAGCTTATCAGTAAATATCTTTCTTATAGAAAAATAATTATCCTTCTTATTATATCTTCCATAAGCACCTATAGTCATTCCTCTTTTTAATCTTACACCTGCATATAGGGTAGTGAATAAATTCATTTTTAGCTTTACACTTCCAGATTCAATAAAGAATGAAAATGCATAAGCCTTACCTCTAAACTTATACATTGAAACATTTGAAGAAATAACACCCTCAACATAGGTAGTTTCACCAGCTAATAGTTTATTATTATCCTGTTCATAGATTATATAATCTAAAGGAAATTTAAAAAGAAGGTCTTCAATAGTGAAAATACCTGCTTGATTTAAAAAATATAAAGTTTTTTCACCAACACCCTTAACCTTCTTTAATTCCATATTATTTCTCCGAAAAAATAAGGGCTGGAAATATTCCAGCCCATCCATTTTAATTATTCTACTGCGATAATATATGAATAGATATCTTGATTACCATCAATAATTTCAACATCTAAGTTGGAATTAATATTTAAGCATACATCCTCAACTAATTGCTTCTCATCTTCAGTAACATCAGCACCAACGAAGAAAGTAATAATTTCAGAATCCTCTTCAATAATCTTTTCTAATAAACCACTTAAGGCATCTTCCTTTTTAGCAGTTGATACAACGATTTCGCCATCAGCAATACCCATGAAGTCACCAGAATTAATCTTTACACCTTTAATTTCAGTGTCTCTAATTGAATAAGTGATTTCACCAGACTTAACATGCTCGATTTGCTCTGTCATTGCAGCTACATTTTCATCAATTCCTGCTTCAGGATTGTAATTAATTAATGATACATATCCTTGAGCGATTGTCTTAGCAGGTAATACTCTAACATTAATATTACCAACTAAACCTGCAGCTTGCTTTGCAGCCATAACAACATTACCATTATTTGGAATGATAATTACATTTTTAGCATTTACAGTCTTAATAGCTTCAACGAAAGACTCAGTTGATGGGTTCATTGTTTGACCACCTTCAATTACGTAGTCAACACCCATTTCCTTAAATGTTTGAACAATACCAGAACCGAAGCATACAGCGATTAAAGCTGAATCCTTTTCAGGCTCTGCTGCCTTAGCTTCTTGCTTAGGCTCTTCATTTTGAGTTTTAATATTTTCAATCTTGAATGTAACAAATTCACCTTGCTTTTGGCAAATTTCAATTACTCTACCAGGTCTATCTGTATTTACAGATACAAAAGCATGATTATCGACCCTTTCAACCTTAACATATTCACCTAATAATGATAATGGTGCGATTAATTCTTTTACATCAAAAGAATCAGGCTTCTTTAAGTCTAGCTTTAATTCTGTAACATAGATGTACTTAGTTTCAATCTTCTTTTCTTTCTTTTCAGCATGCTCCTCAGACTCAACAGATAAGATCTTACCCTTAAGTGCTAGGTTCATACCTTCAACAACCTTACAGAAACCAGCTCCACCTGAGTCAACTACTCCTGCTTCCTTTAATACTGGTAAAAGCTCTGGAGTACGCTCTAATGATTTACATGCTTCTGCATAGTAGAAATCTACTAACTCGTCAATTGAACTAAACTTATCAATATTAGCTTCAGTATTTTCTGCTGCCTCTCTAACAACTGTAAGAATTGTACCTTCAACTGGCTCCATAACAGCCTTGTAAGCTACCTTACAACCGCTCTTTAAGCAGTTCATTAAATCATGAATATCTAAATAGTTATGTTGAATTTCCTTTAATCCAACATATAAACCTCTAAAAAATTGGGATAGGATAACACCTGAATTACCTCTAGCACCCATTAAGGCACCACGTGATAATACCTTTGCGTTATCTATAATTGAACTAGATTCACAAGTTTCTAATTCTCTAATACCTGATGTAACAGTCATAGACATATTTGTACCTGTATCTCCATCTGGAACAGGGAATACGTTAAATGCGTCTACTTCAGCTTGATGATTTTTTAAATTGATTGCTCCGTTGATTACCATCTTTCTAAAAAGTGCTACATCGATTTGCACAACAGCCATGGTAATACCTCCTATAAAAAAATTAATATATCGTTTTAGGGTTAAACCCTATTTTAATCTAAATAAATCTATTTTTGAAAATTTTAATTATTTTATCTAAAAAATTAATGTGAAAATAACACTCTCCATTTTCTTTATAAATTATTCTTTTTTAGTAAAAACAATTCACTAAATATTTATATCATTTTTTATACGCTATGTCAAATTTTTCGCACACTTTTAATAGACATAACAAGCACAATTATGCCTTTATTTTTACCAATAGTCAACTATTTTTTAATTTTCTCAAAAAAAACTTGAATTCATAAAAAATATAATGTAAAATAAACGAGCTGATTAATTTTAATCAAGGAGGTAAGAATTATGGCAAGATGTTATGTAACTGGTAAGACAACTGTTACTGGTAACAAGAGATCACATGCTTTAAATGCTACTCGCCGTACTTGGAAGGCTAATCTTCAAACAGTTCGTATTAAAGACGAAAACGGAAATGTTAAGAAAGTTAAGATTTCTGCTAGAGCTTTAAAGAAGGGTAACATTGAAAGAGCTTAGTAATAAGCAAAATTAAATTACGCGATTAGACAGGCAAAGCCTGTTTTTTTGCTTTTTATAGGCTACATATTTCTTAAAATATAAGTCATTACATGATTCAAAATTAAATGAACATCCTCTGATATTTGCATATTATCAATATTTACATGTAATGAATAATTAGCCATTTTATTAATCTTACCGCCATCGTAACCAACAATAGCGATTGTAATACCGCCAATAGAATTTGCATAATCCATTGCGTTTACAACATTCATAGAATTACCAGATCCAGAAATACCAATAAAGATATCATCCTTCTTCATCTTATTCTTTAACTGATATCTAAATACCTCATCATATCCATAATCATTTGAAACAGCTAAGATTGTAGGAACATTATCATTTAAGCATTCAATACTATATTTTTCATTCTTGTTATCACATACCTTATTGAAGTCACAACAAAAATGACTAGCAGTTGAGCCAGAGCCACCATTACCACAAATATAAATTCTTCTTCCATTTAATCTAGCATTTTCTAGCACATTCATTACTTCGCTAACCTTATCTAAATCTAGAGATTCAATAGCCTCGATTTCCTGCTTTAAATATTCCTTAATCTTACCTACATAATTCATAATTATTTCCTACCTTCAAGTATTATATTTACTGCCTCACTAAAATCTTTAGCCTTATAATCTGGTTTATCTAGGAACTTCTTATCACTACCACCAAATCCAGTTTCAACCAAAATAGTTTTTAATTTAGCATTTTTACCAGTTTTAATATCAACAGTCATATCACCTACAAACCAAGATTCATTAACATCGATGTTATACATTCTAACCATCTTATCAATCATACCAGTTCTAGGCTTTCTACAATCACATTCAATTTTTAAGCTTTCTATTTCCCCAACAAAGCCCTTATCAGGATGATGTGGGCAATAAGCTAAATCATCTAAATATGCGCCCTTTTCACCTAAAAGCATTCCAAGCTTTAGATGCATCTTCTCAACCATATTTCTAGAGCACTCGCCTCTTGAAATAACTGGCTGATTAGTAATACAAATAACTAAATATCCAGATTCATTTATTTTCTTTATAGAATCCTCTATACCAGGATATAATTTAAAATCCTCTAATTTTCTAACATAATCATTAGCATCATTTAAAGTACCATCTCTATCAACAAAAATACATTTTTGTTTTAACTTTAAATTCTTTTTATTAACAAGACCCTTTTTGAAATCCTCTGTAACCTGATTCATTCTTTCAGGAGTACCCATATCCTTAACATATTCTGTTGATCTATAGGCATATACTAGCTTCTCACTCATATAATGAGAAATAATATCCTTTTCTAAATCAAGCTTCTTAGGCTCCTTAAAATAATCTAATACCTTTTTATTAATACAATAAATACCTGAATTAACCAAGTTCATAAAATAATAATTTCTTGGCTCATTCTTAGATAATATATTCATTACCTTCTTATTATCTACAATTAAAACATCACTATCAAATGGATGAGAATTTGGATGAACTAATAATGTAATATAGGCTTTATTATTTTGATGGAATTTAATAAACCTTTCAAAATCAACATCAAATAATACATCACCAAATACTAAAATAAAATCATCATCTTTTCTATCCTTTAGATAATATAATGACCCAGCAGTACCAAGTGGTTCTTCTTCATTAATATAAGTAATATTAACGCCGAATTCCTTACCATCCTTAAAATAATCTTTAATTTTATCTCCTAAATAGCCAATAACTAAAACAATATCAGTAATACCTGAATTCTTTAAGCTATCAATTTGATGCTCCAAAACAGGCTTATCACATATTTTAATCATTGGTTTTGGAAGATTAGGCTCTAAAGACTTAATTCTAGTACCCTTTCCTCCGGCCATTATTACTGCGTACATATTATTCTCCTAAAACATCCTTGACTGTTTTTCTTACAGCCTCGTTAGAATTATATTTTGGTTTCCAACCAGTATTTAATATCTTAGTGATATCATAAGAGAATTTAGGAACATCTCCCTTCCATCCTCTATCACTACCACTATAAATATATTCAACATCCTTTAATTTCATTTCATCTACTACAATATCAGCTATTTCATTAACTGTAGTTCCATTACCAATTACGCTGATATTATATAAATCAATTCCTTTATTCATAGATTTAGTCATTTTTATAATTGCATCTACTAAATCTAAGACATAGATATATGGCTTACATTGTAATCCATTTCCTAATATTTCTAATCTCTTAGGATTCTTCTTTAATTTATTGATAAAATCAAATATTACACCATGAGTAAGTCTAGGACCAATTACATTAGGGAATCTAAATATCATTACATTCATATCACACATAGCCGCATATGATGATATTAATGCCTCACTTGATAGCTTAGCACCACCATAATATGATACAGGTCTTAAGCCTGGTGTATTCTCATTTAATATTTCATTCTTCTCACCATATACAGCTGATGTTGATGAAAAGAATAAATTCTTAACATTATTCTTTCTCATTACATCTAACAATACCTTTGTTGTTAAGAAGGTATCATTGAAATCAATATCTGGATTTAATGCTCCCTTTTGAATATCTGAATTAGCAGCTAAATGATAAACCATATCTATTGAATTATTTTTAAATATTTCATCTAATAAATCAAAATTAGTTAAATCTATTTCATATAATTTAAAATTAGAATTATTTAATAAATGACTAATATTAGATTTACCAAATATTAATTTATCAACACAGATAACCTTATTGCTTTCAATTAATTTATCAATTAAATGACTACCAATAAAGCCTGCTCCTCCAGTAATTAATATATTCATAATTTCACCTATCTATCGAAATGAATTATTGAAGCACCTGAATTATCCATTTCAAATTCCATTTCTCTTAAATCACTTAATGCCTTTCTAACACTTTCTTGTTTTACTTCAGGAACATAGAATAGCATAAAGCCCGCACCACCAGCACCTAAAAGCTTACCACCTAAGGCACCAGCATTAATTGCCTTTTCATAAACCTCATCAATTAGTGGATTAGATATACCACTAGCTAATGATTTTTTTAATAACCAATTCTCATGTAAGCATCTACCTAAAGCATCTACATTATTATTTTGAAACTCTTTTTTTAATTCTCTTGTAATTGCACACATCTTCTTTTGAGCTTCAAATTTATCAGCACTTCCCAAATTCTTAGATTGTTCTGATAAAATTACTGATGCTTGATGCTCAGCACCTATATAAAACATTAATAAATTCTTTTCTAATTTCTTATAGCTTTCTTCCTTCATAATGATTGGCTCTACATTAACCTCACCATTAGGTAAGAATTCATAATAATTTAATCCACCAAAGGCAGCTGCGTATTGATCTTGCTTACCAATAGGCTTCTTTAACTCATTAATTTCAATATTACAAGCTTCCTTAGCCAATTCATGCTTAGATCTAAATTCACCATTATAAGCATGTAATAAATCTAATAAAGCAACTGTAAATGAGCTTGATGATCCAAGTCCTGTTCCAGATGGTATATCAGCAACACTTGAAATTTCTACACCAGTCATTTTAAAGTCCTTAAGACATTGCTTAAAAATCTTATGCTCTATTTTATCAACATCATCAACCTTTTCAGTTTGTGAATACTTTAATACTATTTGATCTGAAAAGAAATTCTTGTGAATTGTTATATACATGTACTTTTTTATAGTAGTGCTAATAACACATCCAGCTTCCTTTTCATAGAACGCAGGAAGGTCACTTCCACCACCACAAAAGCTTACTCTAAATGGAACACGAGTGATTATCATAGTTTCCTCCAAAAAAGACAATTTATAATTAATATAATTATAACATAAACAAAATGCAAATAAAATATCGCAATAAGTTTCAATATATTAAACTTTAGAGAGTATAACTACATCTCTATAACCAAAAGGAGGGAAAAATGGAGAATGTGTCCCTTTAGAATACAAGATAAATGTAACAAAACAGACGATAATATATCAATAGTCAATTAGATCATTCATAATAGTTATACCTATTGGTGATTTAAATGATAGCTATATTGTACCTATAGCTTTAATAACAACATATAAAAACATAAAAAGTTATTATACTTTTGCCCCCTTATGATTAAGGGGTTTGTGATAGAAAAAAAGATGTGATTTTCTTTAATCCATAATTATGTAAATAATCACATCTTTTTTTAATTTCTATAAATTCTTAGGTAGCTACTACCTCAGTTTGGAAAGAACCAGATTTTTAATCTTTTATACCTTATAGCGAACACGTAATATTTTTTAATTTATTGAATAAATTACTAATGTATTCCAACGTAACTTTTTAAGTAAACAACTATTTTTTTGTATTATGTAGTTTTTTGCCTTTTTCAGTTATCGAATATGGATACTCGTTTTTTTCTGTTTTCCACTTCTTATTTACAACAATATATCCATCTTTTATCATCTCATTTAGCAATTTTTCTAATTCTAATCTAGACATATTAACACTAGGTGGCAATTTTAAATATTCCTCAATTTGGGTTATTGCCTCATCATCCTGCGAGAGCAAGTCAATAATTATTTCTTTAGTAGTCATTTTTTCTCCAATCACAAAATCCAAGGATGAAAATGAGGACCATGAATATACCTACCAGCTCTAATTATTTTATGTATCCCCATTTTTGATCCTGTCCATTTATTAATATAATTCGAATATGTTGATATTCCACCTTTATGTTTTCCTATACCAGGTTCAACAAGTTCTTTAAGTAATTTCCACCTATTTGGTTGATTTTCATAGCTGTTTAGAAGTTGTTCAGGCGTCATACATTTGCCTATACTAGTTAACACACCATAAGATATTGTTCCAATTGTTGCTAACGCTGAAATTGTAATCATCAATCCATTATACCAATCTTTACTCATTCCAGAATCTAACATCCAATTGTTTCCAGTAATCATATGTTGATATTCTGCACTTGCAAATACTGATGTTCCTAGACCAGCCATAATAGTACTACCGCCTATTATACCTAAATATGTTGCTCCGGCCATTCCAGCTGCAACAGCAACTCCACCAGCAATTAATGCAGAGATAGCAACCATACTTAATCCAATAGATTTTAAAACACTATTATCATTAGCTACTCCACCAATCGTTAATCCCATTCCAACTAATGATAATATGCCAAGTATAAATGCCAAAATTGGAAACTTTCCATCCGGATCAACATACATAATAGGGTTATTATTACAATAAGTCCATAAATTCAATCCACCTAATACATCATATTCTAAATATGATATATCATCTAAAGATATGAATCTCATTATCTCTGGATCATAATATCTATTATTTAGATAATATAATCCAATCTCTTTATCA
>JAFSJY010000054.1 GCA_017449215.1 Acholeplasmatales bacterium
ATTTTATTGTGTGAACAGCGATATTATACCATTAAAGCGGCTCCGGGTTCGATTCCCCGAGCGTTTTTTTGTTTTTTTAAGCATAGAAAAAGGCTGTGAAAGCCTACTTTTTAAAAGTTAGGTTTTTTCACAGCCCCTTTTAATTTTGTCATAAAATCCTTAATTGCTCGTTCATAAGAACCAGTATTTTTAGGCTTATAATAGATTCTATCTATTAATTCATCTGGTAGATATTGTTGCTTAACCCAGCCTTTTTCATAATCATGTGGATATTTATATTCATAATTACCGCTTTTTAATTCCTTATTTAGAATATGAGGTGGAATAGACATAGATGTCATATTTTCTAAATCAGCGATAGCATCATTAATTCCTAAATATGTTGAATTTGATTTAGGAGAGGTAGCTAAATCAACAACAGCATAAGCAAGTGGAATTCTTGCCTCAGGTAATCCAACATGAAGTGCTGCCTCACATGCTGCATAAACTCTAGGTCCTACATTTGGATTTCCAAGTCCAATATCCTCGTATGCACTTATTAATAATCTTCTAGCAATAAATTCTAAATCCTCAGTTTGTAATAATCTTGCTAGATAATGAAGTGCAGCATCAGGGTCGCTTCCTCTTATTGATTTAATCATAGCAGAAGCACAATCATAATAATATTCGCCTTCTCTATCAATTTGGAAGGCTTTTTTTCCTACTAGTTTTTGAACATTTTCTAGATTAATATCATCCTTATCTAGCATTTCAGTTACTTCAAGCATGTTAAGAGCGGTTCTAACCTCACATGAAGAGGCAACTGCTAAATATTCATAAATATCATCTGATAATTCATTCATATTTTCATTTTTAACTGTTCTTTTTAATAATGAAATTATATCATCCTTTGATATCTCATTCATTCTATAAATATGGCATCTTGATCTAATAGCTGGATTAATAGAACGATATGGATTTTCTGTAGTTAGCCCAATGATAATTAGGCTTCCATTTTCAGCAAATGGAAGAAGAAAATCCTGGATATCCTTTTTCATTCTGTGAATTTCATCTATGATACAGATTGTATTTTCATGATATTTTGTACAATCAGCAATTTCCTTTAATTTATTTTTTGAATCTGTAGATGCATTAAATGAAAATGAAGTTAATGGATACATATCAGCTATTATAGAAGCAATAGATGTTTTACCACATCCGGCAGGACCATATAAAATCATTGAGCATAAATTGCCGCTATTTAGCATTTTTCTAATTACTCCATTTGGTCCAACCAAATGGTCTTGACCAATAACATCTTCAAATTTCTTTGGTCTAATTCTATGTGCTAATGGTTGCATCCTATCACCTTCATCTAAAAATATCTTTCACTCGATTATAACATACTTTTGGGTAGATATTTAAATAAAAACACTAGTTTTTATATAAATCTTCTTTTAAATAATAGATTTTTTTGTTATATTCTTTCTTGTTATATTTAATTATGTTATAATTAACTATATATTTTTTGGAAATGGAGGTGAGCTATATGCCAAAGACTTATAACAATTTCGAAGATTTGATGAAGGAAGTTGAAACATATATTAAGAAGCCTGAATCATTAGAAAAAATTACTGCCGCTTATGAAAAGGCTAGATCTTTACATGAAGGCCAATTAAGAAAAAGTGGAGAGCCTTATATTATCCACCCACTAAATGTAGCTGGCATATTAGCTGAGCTTCATGTTGGTCCTGATACAATTTGTGCTGGTCTTTTACACGATGTAGTAGAAGATACAGAATGTACAAATGAGGATATAGCTAAAGAATTTGGACAAGATATTGCTGAAATGGTTGATGGTGTTACTAAGGTTGGTCAATTAAAGTTTGCCTCACTTGAGCAAAAGCAAGCAACTAACCACCAGCACATCCTTTTAGCTATGGCCAAGGATATTAGAGTCGTTATTGTTAAGCTTGCCGATAGATTACATAACATTAGAACATTAGGTGTTATGAGCGATGAGCAAAAGGTTAGAATTGCAAGAGAAACATTAGAAATCTACGCACCACTTGCTCATAAGCTAGGTATTTATACCATTAAGGCAGAGCTTGAGGATACTGCTTTAAAGTATATTGAACCAGCATTCTATAACAAGATTGTTCAAAAGATTAAAAATGATTCATCTGCTCGTATGAATAATGTTGATCATACGATTAATGAAATTTCTAAAATATTACTTCAAAATAATATTGCTGATTACAAGATTAAGGGTAGAATTAAAAACATTTATAGTATCTACAAGAAGATGGTTAATCAGAATAAGGAATTTGAAGATATTTATGATATCCTAGCAATTAGAATTATTGTTGATACAGTAAGTGAATGCTATCAATGCTTAGGTCTAATTCATGCAAATTATAATCCAGTTCCTAAGAGATTTAAGGATTATATTGCCGTACCAAAGCCTAATATGTATCAATCACTTCATACAACAGTTATTTCTAAGGATGGATTTACATTTGAGGTTCAAATCAGAACTGTAGAAATGGATAAAATTGCTGAACTCGGTGTTGCCGCTCACTGGGCATACAAGGAAGGCGTTGCCTATAATAAAGAAAGAGAACAGTATGAAATCGCATCTAAGTTAAAATGGTATGGTGACTTATTAAAGTTTAACGAGGATGAAGAGAAGAGTAAGAATGATGCTAAGGAATATGTTGATCAGGTAAAGGAAGACCTTCTTGGTACAACAGTTTATGTATATACACCAACAGGAGAAATCATTGATTTACCTAAGGGTGCGACTCCACTAGACTTTGCTTATCGTATCCATACAAACGTAGGTAATACTACAGTGGGTGCGTTAGTAAACAATAGAATTGTACCACTTGATTATGAGCTTCAAAATGGTGATATAGTTTCAATTAAAACAAATAAGAATTCATTTGGTCCTTCTGAAAACTGGCTTAAGATTGCTAAAACTAATAATGCTAAGCATAAGATTAAGAATTTCTTAAATAAGCAAAATAGAGATATTTTAGTAGCTCATGGTAAGCAAGAATTAGAAGATGAATTTAGAAATAATAAGATTACTAATTTCGAATTAACAAATGATTTTGTAAAGAATTATTTTTCAAAATATAACATCAATACAGTTGATGATTTATATGCTGAGGTTGCTAAATCTAATATTTCACCTAAAACTATCATTCAAAAGTATACAGGTACTGAAGATGATAAGAAGGTAACTGAGGAAATATTAGCTAGAGCCGCTGAAAGAAATAATACAAAATTCCTAACTACTAATAGTGAAACAGGAGTAATAGTTGAAGGATTAACAAATCCTCAATTAAAGCTTGGCTCATGCTGTAACCCAATTCCAGGTGATCCAATTGTTGGTTATGTAACAAAGGGCTATGGTATTGTAGTTCACCATCAGGATTGTAAGAATTGTGAATCATTCCAAAAGGAAAGATTAATACCACTTAGATGGGCAGATAATCCTAATAGAAAGTATCCTGCTTTAATTAAGATTGAGGCTACATCTAGTATGAATTTATTAGTTGAAATAATGAATACAGTTTCTTCATCAGGAATGTCTATTTTAGCAATTCATGCTAATAGTAACTCTAATTTAGAAACAGTAGTTAAATTAAAGGTTTCAACTACTAATTTATTAGAATTAGAAAAGATGATTATTAACCTTAAAAAGGTTAAGTATATTTATAATATTGTAAGAGAGAATTTATAATGAGAGTAGTTATCCAAAGGGCAAAGTACGCTACATGTACTGTTGATAATCAAATAACAGGAAAAATAAATAAAGGCTTTATGATCTTAGTAGGCTTTAAGGAAGGCGATACTTTAGAATCAATGGATAAGATATTAAAGAAAGTAATAGGACTTAGAATTTTTGAAGATGAGAATGGCAAAATGAATAAAAGCCTAAATGATGTTAATGGTGAAATTCTTGCTATATCTCAATTCACATTATATGCGGATTATAGACATGGTAATAGACCAGGTTTTACAGACGCGATGAAGTATGATAATGCCTCTAAATATTATGATTTATTTTGTGATAAATTAGAAGAAGCGGGCATTCATACCGAAAGGGGTATCTTTGGGGCTGATATGAAAATCGAACTTATTAACGATGGTCCTGTTACGATTATTATGGATAGTGAGGAATTATAATGAAGCCATATATATTTAATGGAAAAGAATTTGATAATTTAAATAATTTAGCATTGGCTTATAAGGATAATTTCGAGCTAGGTGTTAAAGATATATATGAAAACACATCAAAATTTTTAAAATTTGTTAAGAGTAATACAAAGAATAAGGAAAGAATTAAGGCTATTACAAATGATATTTATTTATCAAAGTATAAGAACAATGGTTTAACATTTGTAATCTATGATTTATTAGATGTTAAAGAGGTTGTTATTAATGGTAAGAGCGTTGATTTTAAGCAATTCATTCAATTAATAACTGAAAATCCAAATACAGATAATGCCTTATTTAAATTTTTAGAGGATCATGGTGTAACTAGATGCTACGAAAGACTAGACCCATCTTCTAAATACTTTAAGGATATGTATTTCGTAGAAAGAAATTATGACCACGAATTTACATATAAGTATTTATCTACATTATTTACATTCGAAAAGAAGGAATCAATTGCTGCTAAGATGACTAGTATAGCAATTCAAAATGAGGAATGCTTTAGAAGAGCTTCTAAATTAATTAGAAATGATCAATTTATGTTATCTGTAGCTCATATGTATGGATTCCGTGAGGCTATTTCAGCTATTAAGGAAAAGAATGGTCTTTTCTATGTTTGTAAGCTATTTAACCATGATAAGAAATATGGAATTGAGGATGATCAATTAAGAAGAATGTTCTCTGATTCATTTTTCTGGTGGCTATATGATAATTATGAAGCATACGTTGCTAAGGGTAAGGCTAAGCAGGTAATGCAAAGAATTAAGAGAATTAAAAAGGAATTCTCTAAATTCGCAACCGAAAAGGATGGAAAGCAAATTGCTAAAATCAATTTTGATTTCTATACAGAAGTTTCAAGAAAACTATATTTAGCATATCTAGATTTTGTTTATTATTATAGAGCTGGTTTAATTGTTCCTTCTAAGGAAGTAGAAGCTTCTAAATTTGAATTTGATAAGCCTTATTGTAAAACATATATTACTGAATCATATATGGCAGGAAAGGTTATTAAATTATATAATCCAAATGCCACTTCAACTCAATTAGATGTAAACCCATTAACAGGCGAGAAAATCGAAAGAGATAATTCAACTAAAACAATCGATATCGATGATATTTCAGATGAGGCACCACAGGATGAGTTATTACTTGCCGATGATGAAATTTTCGATAGAGAGGTAAAGGCAATTAAGAGAAATGCAAGATTTGCTTATGTTGCTGTATTATTAGGCCTTTCAAACGCAGTAGTATCGGCCTTTGGTATTTTAATTAATAAATCAACAAGCACTGGTAAGGCTATTGAATTATTTAAGGAGGCTTATACAAAACCATTAATAATTGGTGGAGTCTTAGCTGGCTTATTAGCTGTATTCTTTGGTGTAATTATTTGTGTATTAGAAAATAGAAGAATTAAAGCATTTAATGATTATCATTTTATTATTGATGCTAATACTAATACAGTAATGACATTAGAGGAAGAAGCTTATTTATCTTGTGTTACAAGTGATGAAAAGGAAATTAAGCATAGTATTTTAAAGAATACATTTATTTCTTCATTATTGGCTACAATATTCTTATCAATCTCTTGTGGAATGGTAGGTATCTTATCCGCTGCTGGACTAAATTATATTACTGATAAAATTAATTTTGTTGATGGATATACAACTTTATCTCAAATTATTTTATATGCTGCACCTGCTGGTATTGGAGCTTTAGCTGGCTTATTATTTAAGAAGAAGGGCTTAATATTTGGTCTATTATTAGGAGCATTAATTTGTGCATTTTCTGTATTAATCATTTTTATATTTGGACTTATAGCATAACTCGTTTATGCTATTTGTGTTTTTGGAGGTAATTTATGAAATTATATATGGTATCTTTAGGATGCGCTAAGAATAAGGTTGATAGTGAAATGATTTTAGGCGCCTTAAGAGATAAAACTGAGTTAGTCGCATCTCCAGAAGAGGCTGACTTAATAATTGTAAATACATGCGCATTTATTGAACCTGCAAGAAAGGAAGCTATTGATACAATCCTAGAGCTTTCTGATTATGATGCTAAGCTTGTTGTTTGTGGATGTCTTCCTCAAAGATATAAGGATGAAATCGTTAAATTATTACCTGAGGTAGATAGATTTATTACAATAGATGAATATGGAGATATCGCCAAGATTGTTGGTGATGTTGTTAATTCAAGCTTTAAGATTAATAATGAATTCTCACCATTAAATAGAATCAATACAGAGCCTTCATATATGAGATATGTAAAGATTAGTGAAGGCTGCTTAAATAGATGTGCCTTTTGTGCAATTCCTTTAATTAGAGGAAAGCTTCATTCTAGAACAATTGAAAATATTGTTGATGAGGTTAAAAATATAGTAGCTGAAGGCGTATATGAAATTAATCTAATTTCACAGGATACTACTAAATATGGCTATGATTTATATAAGAGATTAGCATTAGTAGATTTATTAAAGGAAATAGTTAAAATACCTGGTGATTTTAAGGTTAGAATTCTTTATTTATATCCTGAGGTAGTAACTGATGAGCTTATTGATTTTATTAAAAATGAGCCTAAGATGATGCATTATTTTGATATTCCAATGCAGCATAGTGAAACTAAGATATTAAAGAAGATGTGTAGAAGAAGCGATAAGGAAATCTTAACTAATCTATTCCATAAAATTCGAAATGAAGTTCCTGATGCTATATTAAGAACTACGATTATTGTTGGATTCCCATATGAAGATGAATCTGATATGGATAATTTAATAGACTTCATTAAAGATATTAAATTTGATAGATTAGGTGCATTTACATTCTCATTAGAGGAAGGAACAAAGGCTTGTGAATATCCAAATATTATTAGTGAAGAAACTAAACAAGCCCGCTATGAAAGATTGATGAAGACTCAAAGTGAGATTGCACTTGAAAATAATAAGAATAAATTAAATACTATTTTAGAGGATTGCTTCATCATAGGATATGATGAGGAATCATATATGTATGTTGCTAGAAGCTATGCTTACGCACCAGATGAAATTGATGGCTGTATTTATATAGCATCAAAAAGAGAATTATCTTTAGGTGAAAGAGTTAATGTTAAGGTATTAGATTATGATGAATATACATTAACAGGTGAGCTAGTTGAATAATATATTTTTATTTGATGTTGATGGTACTATAGCAGTTGGAGATATTATCTTAGATTCAACAATAAAAGCTTTAGAGGACTTAAGAACTAAGGGTAATATAGTAATGCTATCAACAGGAAGATGTATAGGTCAAATGAAGGATTTATTACAAAGAATCAAAATAGATGGTGCTATTTGTAATAATGGAGCCTATGCATATATTGGAAATGATGTTATATTTGAAAGTCCTATTTCTAAGGATGTAATTAATCAAATGCTTGATGATGGATTACATGTAACATTTCTAGCTAGAGATTCTTATTTTAGATTAGATGATTTAAAAATCTATGATGATTTTGCTAAAGTGTTTAATATAGTGCCTGCAGAATTACAGGATAAGAATTATTTAATAAATAATAATATTTATTCTATTGGAGTACAGGATTATATTTTGAATTTTGATGTAACAAAATATGATTTAAATTTTATTAAGGTATGTGATTTAGGGTATGATGTTATTAATAAGGGAATTAATAAATCAACACCTATAAAATACATAAAGGAAAAATATAAGAATTATAGAATAATATCATTTGGAGATAATTTAAATGATTTAGAAATGCTTAAGGCATCAGATATATCTATTGCGATGGGACAAGCACCAGAGGTAGTAAAGAAGAATGCTACATATGTAACTAAAAAGCCACTTGAAGATGGTATTAAATATGCAATAGATAATTATTTAGGAGAAATTATATGAGTAAGATAAATGTTGTTTTATATCATCCTGAAATACCACAAAATACAGGAAATATAATGAGAAGCTGTGTAGGCTTTAATGCTGATTTACATTTAATTGAGCCACTAGGCTTTAGAATTGATGAGAAGCAATTAAAAAGAAGTGCAGTAGATTATTATGAATATATCCACTACACCTTATATGATGATTTTGATGATTTTAAATCTAAAAATCCAGGTAAATATTATTTCTTAACTAGATATGGTAAGAAGTCTCCTTCTACAATTAATTTTAAAGAAGAAGCAGAGAGTGACGAAAAAATCTATTTAATATTTGGTGCTGAATCTACAGGTATTGCATATGACATTTTAAAGGAAAATTTAGATGATTGTTATAGAATACCTACTACAGATAAGGTAAGAAGCTTAAATCTATCTAATTGTGCTGCTATAATGCTATTCTTAGCATCAGAGCAATTAAATGATGGTATTGTTTGGAAGCATGAACCAGATAAGACTGATGATATGAGCTTTAAGGGTGAAAATTTTATAGATGAGGTTGATGTATCTAGCTTAGATAGACATCATAAGGAATGGTAGAAAAGAATCGTAGGTTCAATAGAACTTACGATTTTTATTATGGTTTAGTATTGTAGTGGTTTTATTAGTGAGATAGTATACCTAAAAGTATACTTTCTTGACAAAAATACCACTCATTACATTAGTTTAGCTTAATTATTTTTTTCAAAATTCAAACTCTATTTTCTCAAATTTTATTGTGATATATTAAAATTTGGTGTTGAAAATGAGAAAAGAAGAATTATTAAATTATTATTTTGGTTTTAATAAATTAAAGGATTACCAAGAAGAAATAATAGATAATCTTATGGAAGGTAAAGATGTTATAGGATTATTACCTACAGGCTATGGTAAATCTATAACTTTCCAATTACCAGCATTAATGCTAGATGGAATAACTATAGTTGTAAGTCCCTTAATCGCATTAATGCAGGATCAGGTTATAAATTTAAAGGCTAATGGTATTAAGGCTGAATTTATTAATTCATTACAAACTCCTGAAGAACAAGATATTATCTATGAAAGATTAAAACAAGATAAAATTAAAATTTTATATGTATCTGGAGAAAGATTACAAAATAAAAGATTTATAAGTGAAATGTTAAATCTAGATATAGATTTATTCGTATGTGATGAGGCTCACACATTGCTTTGGAGTGAGGATTTTAGATATGCACTAGGTGAAATACCATTATTCCTAGAAAAACTCAAAAAAAGGCCTAAAATACTTGCTTTAACAGCTACATCTACAGATATTACATCTAACAAGATTACTGATTTATTAAAATTAAATAATCCTATTATAGTAAGAGGTAATCCAGATAGGCCTAATATTTTTTATAAGATAATTAAAACTAAGGATAAGGATAGAGATTTATATTTTTATATTAGAGATAAAATAAACGAGCATATATTAATATATTGCTTAACAATAAAAAAGGTTATTCATGTATCTAATTATTTAAAGGAAAAGGGAATAGAGTCATTAATCTATCATGGTGCTTTAGAATCAGAAGAAAAGAAGAGAACATTATTAGAATATAAGAATAATAAATGTAATGTTATAGTTTGTACAAATGCCTTTGGAATGGGAATTGATATACCTAATATTAGATATGTAATAGAATATGATTTACCATCATCTATAGAAGATTTTTCTCAACAAACAGGTAGAGGATCTAGAGATGGTAAAAACGCAGAAGCTGTTTTAATATTTAATATTAATGATATTAAAACTATAGAATATTTTATAGATAATATCGAAGATGAAGCTAAAAGTGATAAGGAATTAAAGAAAATTAAAAATGATAGAAGAGAAAAACTAGATAAGGTAGTTAAATTAGCTATATCTAATAATTGTATTCATAAAACATTATCTGAATATTTTGGATTTAAATATGATAAGAAATGCAATATGTGCTCTAATTGTGTAAAGAATAAATATAGGATATAAAGAAAAAAGACTGCAAAATTGCAGTCCTAAGAAATATCCATAAATACAGGTATAACAATTGGATGTCTATCTGTCTTTTCAACTATATAAGAAGCTAGTTTTTCAGTTAATGATGCTTTAATTAAGTTAATCTTAACTGTTGGAGATTTTGCCATTTCCTCTTGAATGAATTTCTTTGAATATTCAACAAATTCCTTTGTTAAAGCTTCACTATCCTTCATATAGATGAATCCACGAGATACAACCTGTGGTTCAATAGGGATAGTCTTTTTCTTTGAATCTATTGTTACTATAACAGCAAACATACCATCATCTGATAATGCTTTTCTTTCCTTAATAACAGTAGAAGAAACATCACCTACACCAGTACCAGCAATATAAACATCACCTGAATGAACTCTTTCAGATTTATATGCTTCATTTTCATTGATAACTACTGTATCGCCATTTGATAGAATGAATGTATTTTCCTTTGGAGTTCCTGTTTCAATTGCTAAATCAGCATGAACTCTTTGCATACGATATTCACCATGAACAGGGATGAAATACTTAGGTCTAATTAATGTAAGCATTAGCTTTAATTCACCTTGAGAACCATGTCCTGTTGTATGTGTATCTGCGATAGGTGAATGTGTGATTACATTAGCGCCTTGCTTAAACAATTGATTGATAGTTCTATTTACACCCTCTTGGTTTCCAGGAATTGGATTTGAAGAGAAGATGATAGTATCACTAGGAATTAATTTAATAATCTTATGAGAGCCAGCGGCTACTCTAGATAAGGCAGCAAGTGGCTCACCTTGGCTTCCTGTACATAATAGACACATTTCACTTGGCTTATAATTATTGATATCCTCAGGTAAAACAATAGTACCCTTAGGAGCCTTAATATAACCTACCTGTTGTCCTACCTCAATTGTTTTTTCCATTGAGCGTCCAAATACAGCTACATGTCTATTTGTCGCAATACATGCTTCAATAATTTGTTGTACTCTATACATATTAGAAGCGAATGTTGCAACTATAATTCTATCCTCAATTCTACTAAATAATTCCTTAATAGAATCTCCAATTTTTCTTTCTGATTCTGTAAAGCCCTCTCTTAGTGCGTTAGTAGAATCGGCAAGCATACATAATACGCCTTCATTACCTACCTTGGCAAATTTCTCAAGCTCAGCACCAGGTCCTACAGGTGTTAAATCAATTTTGAAGTCTCCTGTATGAACAATATAACCCATTGGTGTTTTAAATAAGAAAGCAAATGAATCTGGAATTGAGTGAGAGATTCTTGCAAACTCTAATTCAATACCATCAAATTGATAAACGAAGTGAGACTTAAATTCAACGATTTGTGTTGAACCTAATAATTCTGGATAATCCTCTAATTTGTTTTCTATTAAATCAACTGTTACACCAGCTGCGTAAATCTTAGGTATTTTTACTTGCTTTAAAAGGAATGGAATTCCTCCGATATGGTCTTCGTGACCATGCGTAATGAACAAACCAACGATTTGTTCTTGATGCTCCTTTAGATAAGTGAAATCAGGAATAACGTAATCTACACCAAGTAGGTGCTCGTCAGGGAATAGAATACCAGCATCGATAACGAATAGCTGATTTCTAAATTCTATACAATACATATTTTTACCAACTTCACCTAGACCACCAAGCGCAAATATCCTGATGTCATTACGTGTTTTTTGCTTTTCCATAATATTCTCCTTTCTTTTGAGATTGAATCGCAAACTATTTACCTTATTATAATATAATAAGTTTTAAAAATAAAGAGTTTTTGCAAGTTTGTACATTTGTTATTATTTGGTACGGTTTATTAATGAATAATTATATAGCGATATAATTTTTATTATGTTATAATAATGTAGTGTTTTTTAGGAGGATTAGGTATGAAAGCTAGTCAAATGATAATCGCAACTCTTAAGGAAGCTCCACAAGAGGCAAAAATTGATTCTCATGTGCTTTTATTAAGAGCTGGTTTAATAAAGAATGAGGTTGCAGGTATTTATAATTATTTACCTACAGGTTTAAGAGCTTTAAAAAAGGTTGAAAATATTATAAGAGAAGAAATGGATAAATCTGGTGGTGTTGAGATTCTATGCTCAGCTATCCAACCAAAGGAATATTGGGAAGAATCAGGTAGATGGTTTAAGTATGGTCCAGAATTAATGAGATTAAAGGATAGACATGAAAGAGAATTCTGTTTAGGACCTACTCATGAAGAGGTATTCACTACTTTAATGAGAGACTTAGTTAAGTCATCTAAGCAATTACCTTTATTACCATATCAAATTCAAACTAAGTATAGAGATGAATTAAGACCTAGATTTGGTTTAATGAGAGGTAGAGAATTCATCATGAAGGATGCTTATTCATTCGATAAGGATGAGGCAGGCCTTGAGGTATCATACCAAAATATGTATGATTGCTATTCTAGAATCTTTACTAGACTTGGCTTACATTGGCAAGCAGTGCTTGCAGATACAGGTAATATCGGTGGTAATGGTTCTCATCAATTCATGGCTTTATCTGATATTGGTGAATCTGAAATTGTATATTGTGATGAATGTGGCTACGCAGCTGACGTTGAAAAGGCAACTATTAAGGAAATTGAATTAGATAATTCAGAGATGCTACCTTTAGAAGAGAAGGAAACTCCTAATCAAAGAACTATTGAAGAAATTTCTGCATTCTTAAATGTTGACCCTAAGAAGACTGCAAAGACTATTATTTATCATGATTATGTAAATAATAAGCTAATCGCAGCTGTTGTAAGAGGCGATAGAGAAATTAATGAAATTAAGCTATGTAATGCATCTAATTCAAATGAAAATTATTTAGAGCTTGCAAAGGATGAAGAGATTTTATCATTAAATTCTATTCATGGCTTCTGTGGTCCTAAGGGATTAGAATGTGATATCTATATTGATGTAGAGGTAGCTAATTCTAAGAATTTAGTTATCGGTGCTAATAAGAAGGATTATCATTATTTAAATGCTAATTATGGTAGAGACTTTAATGGTAAGGTATGTGATTTAAAGAAGGCTGTTGCTGGTGACTTATGTCCAATTTGTGGTAAGCCAATGAAGCAAGAGCGTGGTATTGAGGTTGGTCAAATCTTCAAGCTACAAACAAAGTATAGTGACGCTATGAAGTGTACATACGTTGATGAAAAGGGTCAAAATGTACCAATGGTAATGGGTTGCTACGGTATTGGTGTTACAAGAACATTACAATCAATTGTAGAACAATATCATGATGAATTTGGTATTAAGTGGCCATTAAATGTAGCTCCATATCAAGCTGTAATTGTTCCAATTAATTATAAGGATGAGGCTCAAAAGGCTTTAGCTGATGAGATTTATAATACGTTAAAGGCTAAGGGTGTTGAGGTTGTATTAGATGATAGAGATGAACGTCCTGGATTCAAGTTTAAGGATTGGGAATTAATTGGTGTTCCATTTATGGTTGTTTGTGGAAAGAGAGCATCAGAAAATATTGTAGAATTTAAGATTAGATCTACAATGGAAAAGACAGAAAAGACAAAGGAAGAAGCAATTTCATTTATTGTAAATGAAGTAAGCAATATTCAATAATTACAAGAAAGGTCTTTAATGATTAGATTTATTCTAAGATTAAAGACTTTTTTTGTTAATTAGTATTTATTTGTACTTAAGTTCATGTTATAATGATTTTAGTGTTTATTATATTTTTATAATACGGAAGGGAAAAGTATGAAAAAAAGATATTTTGTTTTGGGAGCTTTTTTAGCTATGACATCACTGTTTACACTTGCTTCATGTGATGATAATACTAATGCTAATGGAACTAATGCTAGTGCTGTTATAGTTGAAAATGAGGAAGCGTCAAAGGTTTATAACGAATATAAAAAGTCATTACCAGATATTGACTATAATGATTTTTTAACAAATGGTAAAAGGTATACTACCTATAGTAATGATTTAATCATTTATGAATATAATTCATCACAAATCTATTTGAAAAATGATGGCTCATTTGTTAGAAAAGATATTTGTGAAATAGAAGATGATGGTAGTGAAACTACTATATTAATTGCAAAATATGTAAACAATGATTGGGTAGTTACTAGTGATCTTTATTACAATGATAATGGTGAAAAAGTACATCGTAATTTCGTATATAATGAAGATTATTCATTGGATTCAAAAACAGAATATACATATAAAGATAATATTTGCACGTCTAGAGCTGAATTTCATTATGTGAACAATGATTGGTTAAAAACATCTGAGGATGTATACATAGATGGTAAATTTTATACAATGTTTTTTTCAGTTTGTGGAGAAAATCTAAACGATTGGAGCAAGTGGGAAATAATTTATGATGAAAACATGAATGATGTTGGTGAAATCTACTCAAGCTATATAAACAATCAGTGGGTTACTAAAAGAAAGTTTGAATACGAATATAGCGAAGATGGTCATAGAACATCAAGAAAATATTCAGAATATGTAGACGGCGTATGGGTTGACATAGATAAATATGAATATATAAACGAAATTCAGTTTGACGGATTTAGAAAAATAGAGTATCAAAATAATAGAGTGTATTCTATATCACTTTATGAAAATACTGGCAATAAGGCTTCAATCAATCCTCTAAAGCATTATACTATTTTTGTAGGTTCAGATGGTGAATATAAAACTAAGGTTGAATACACATATGATTTTTATGGTATTGAAGTTTCAAATAAAACTTATACCTATGAAAATGGTCAATGGGTTGACGATTCTTTAAAATAAAAACAAAAAACTTTTAATGATTAGATTCATTCTATGATTTAAAAGTTTTTTTGTTATATAATAAGTTAAAGAGGCGATAATATGGAGAATATAGAAAAATTAAAACAAGCGATTAAGGAATGTAATAACATAGTAATATTTTCGGGTGCTGGATTATCTACTAATTCAGGTATACCAGACTTTAGATCTGCAGATGGTATTTATAATCAAAAACTAGATAATCATTTTAGACCAGAAGAAATAATATCTCATTCATTCTTTGTGGCACATCCTGATATTTTTTATGAATTCTATTTTGATAAGATGGTTTATTTAGATGCTAAACCAAATAATGCTCATATTTATTTTGCTGAACTTGAGAAGCAAGGTAAGGTAAAGGCAGTAGTAACTCAAAATATTGATAACCTACATCAAATGGCTGGCTCTAAAAATGTAATTGAGGTACATGGCTCAACAGATAGAAATTATTGTATGAGATGTCATAAAAAATTTAATGCTAAGGAAGCTTTAGAATTAAGTAAGAAGGATAAAAATCATGTTCCTTATTGTGATAAATGTGGAAATATGATTAAGCCTGATGTTGTATTATATGAAGAATCATTAAATGAATCAGATATTACAAATGCTATAGATTCAATAAGACGTGCTGATATGCTAATAGTTGTTGGTACATCCTTAACAGTATATCCAGCTGCTGGCTTTGTAAGATACTTCAATGGTAAATATTTAGTGTTGTTAAATAAGAGTTATACTCAATATGATGATATTGCTAATATAGTTATTCATGATGATATTAAAAAAATAGTAGAAGAATTACAAAAATAAAAAAAATTAACATATCAGAGTGTTAATTTTTATTTTCGAATATCTTTTTTATTATCATATCAAAGGCTACATTTAATCTAGATTTCATAGACTCTGCAGAATTATCTAAATTCTGTTCATAATCTAATATGAAATATTCGGCATTTCCTTTTGATATAGTAGATTGTAAATCATAAAATAGATTTTCTTCCTCATCTAGGGCATCCTTACCACCCTGATAGATGAAAATCTTTTTAGTTGTATCAAATCTTTGATCTATATCCTCAAATACCTTATGATTACATTCTAGTAAATTAGGACTAAATATCATAGCTCCCTTATAAATAGAATAAGCATATAGCATATATAAAGATAGAATAGCTGAATCCTTATATCCTAATAGATATATTTCATCACTAAATCTATATTTCGTTTTTAGCATAGGAATAAGCTCATTGGTGATATATTCTGCGTAATTTGAAGCTAAAGAAGAATCGACAGTTTCTATATTGCCCTTATAATAAGGATTTAATTCAGATATTCTCCAATCAGGCATTTCCTCCTTTGGGGCGTGTGGAGCTATTACAATAAAATCTCTATTTTCTGATTCTAAGATTGAATTAAAATCTATAATTCTTTTATCTTCATCTAAGAATTTGAAGAAGTATTGTCCATCAAATAATATTAATAATGGATATTTCTTATCAGTTTTATAATAATCCTTAGGAAGATATGCTGAAATTTTAATATTTCGTTTTATTGTTACTGCTCTGATTCTGAAACTGTCTAACATTTTATCACCTAGGTTAATTATATTATATAATTAATGCATTTTCAATTTGGAGAATTTTATTAATAAATTAGCACTTAAATGTTGACAGTGCTAAAAGTAAGTAATATAATTTTAATTGTATTGAGTTTTGGAGGTATTATTATGGCAGAAAAGAAACAATTTAAAACTGAAACTAAAAAATTATTAGATATGATGATTAACTCAATCTATACTCATAAGGAGATATTTTTAAGAGAATTAATTTCAAATGCTAGTGATGCAATTGATAAAAGACATTATTTATCATTAACAGATGAAAAGATTCCTACAGCTGATTATGAAATTAAGGTTGAGGCAGATAAGGATAATAGAACAATCACTATTACTGATACTGGTGTTGGTATGACACTAGAGGAGCTTGAAAATAACTTAGGTACTATTGCTAAATCAGGCTCTAAGGAATTCTTAGAGAAGGTAGCTTCTGAAAAGACACCTGATGTTGATATTATTGGTCAATTTGGTGTTGGCTTCTATTCAGCATTCATGGTTGCTAAATCAGTAAAGGTTGAAACTAAGAGTGTAGTAGATGGTAAGGCACATGTATTTGAATCTGATGGATTAGAATCATATACAGTGGATGAATCTGATTATAATGAATATGGTTCAAAGATTACATTATATTTAAGAGACAATACTGAAGATGATAATTATGATGAATTCTTAGATGAATATACTATTAAGGATTTAATTAAGAAGTATTCAGATTATGTAAGATATCCTATTAAGACTTGGGTTACTAAATATGATCCAAAGGATGATAAGGACGATAAGGATTCTGAGCCTAAGACTCATTTAGAATTAGAAACAGTTAATTCAATGTTACCTATTTGGAAGAAGAATAAGAGCGAGGTAACAGATGAGGAATTAAATAATTTCTATAAATCTAAATTTATGGATTGGCAGGATCCACTTGCAAATATCTTTGTAAATGTTGAAGGTATGCTAACATATAATGCATTATTATTTATTCCTAAGAAGGCTCCATTTGATATGTATGGAGATAAGAATGATAGAGGTCTTCAATTATATACGAAGGGTGTATTCATTCTAGATAAGTGTAAGGATTTAATTCCTGAATATTTAAGATTTGTTAAGGGCTTAGTTGATTCAGCTGATCTACCATTAAATATTTCTCGTGAAATGCTACAAGAGGATAAGGCAATTAAGAAGATTGCTTCTAATGTAGAAAAGAAGATTTTAGCTGAATTATCTAGAATGCTAAAAAATGAAAGAGAAAAGTATGAAGAATTCTTTGGATATTATGGATTAAACCTAAAGTTTGGCTTATATGAAAACTTTGGTGCTAAGAAGGATCAATTAAAGGACTTAATTATTATGAAGTCTTTAAAGCAGGATAAGCTTATTACATTTGAAGAATATGTAAATGCTATGCCTGAAGGACAAAAGGAAATCTATTACGCAACTGGTAAGTCTAAGGAGGCAGTTTTAGCTTTACCACAAATGGATTTAGTTAAGTCAAAGGATTATGATGTATTATTATTATCTGATGATGTAGATGAATTTATGATTCAGGTATTAAAAGATTATAATGGAAAAGCATTTAAGTCAGTTAATAATGATGATTTAAATTTAGTTGATGAGGAAGAAGCTAAGAAGATTGATGAGCTTAAGGAAGAAAAGAAGGATTTCTTAACAGCTGTTAAGGAAGCTATTCCTGGAGTAAAGGATGTAGTATTATCTAAGAAGCTAGTTGACGCTCCATGCTGTGTTACAGCAGAAGGTGGATTAACATTTGAAATGGAAAGAGTATTAAGGGCTCAAAATAATAAGGATGTTAAGGCTGAAAGAATCTTTGAACTTAATCCAAATCACCCTGTATTTGCAAAGCTTGAGGGTTTAAAGGTTGCTGATAATGATACATTCAAGAAATATACTAATGTATTATATACAGAAGCTTTATTACAAGAGGGTATCCTACCTGATGATCCTAAGGCATTTGCTGATATGATTAATGAAATTTTAATGAAGTAAGATAGAGGTCGAAAGTCCGTTCTTCAAAACCTATAAAACTCTGTAATAGTAATACTTCTACATTGTTTTTGTTTGATTTCTCATTCAACGAGCCCTAAGAATTTACATTCCTAGTTGGTATTAACTCTCCTGAGACGTTAATTCCGCACGAACGTATGCGTATTTGAATTTGATATGCCTTAGTTATTTACTAGGGCATATTTTTTAATATTTATTGCTGCGTTATAATCTCTATCTATCTTAAGTCCACAATTTGGACATATAAATGTTCTATCACTTAACTTTAAATCTGTCTTTTTATATCCACATATATTACATGTTTTACTTGAAGCGTAATATCTATCTACTTTTCTAATTAGTATTCCATAATTATTACATCTATTTTCTAATGCTTTTAATAATTTAGAAAATGGATTCCTTTGTAATCCTTTCCTTACATATTTGTTATCAGATTCCTTCATCTCTTTAACGTCTAAATCCTCAATAATTATCTCTTTAGGTCTTTTATTCTTTAAGGAAGTTATTACATAATCAAAGTATGATTCCTCTAAATTTCTTAATCTTCTAGTATATTTTGTTTTTATCTTTCTTTGCTTAATATAATTTTTAGATTCTTTAAGTGATTTCTTTAAAGTCTTTGCTTGTAGATATTTTCTTGATAGCTTTCTTTGAGCTCTTTTTTCTTTCTTTAATGCTTTTCTATATCTTTTAGTTACAGTCACAGATTTATATATATCATTATCACTTGTAACTACAGCTTTAATATTTAAATCTATTCCTATAATTGAATCAGTAGTTGTTATTTTCTTTTTGGGAGCGTACTCATCATCTACACTAACCACTATATAGAATCTGTCTCCTTCTAAAACTACTCTTGGATTATAGTAATTAGCATTAAGTGGTATTCTATCCTTTTCAGCCATATTCACACAATTTAATCTTTGTCTATTGGGCTTTTTATTATTGGATATCTTTTCAAGTCTTACCTTTTTATTGCTAAATCCTATTTTGTATGGATCTACATAAAATGATTTTTTATAATTATTATTTTTTTTCTTTACTGGATATTTTGATAATTTCTTAAAATATCTAATGAATGAATTATATGTATCTTTTATTTCTTGTTTTAAGGCATCATTTGAAACATCATAAAATAATGTATCTAAATGATTAGATATCATTTCCTTTTTTGTTAATCCTTTTCTTTTTTCTATTACTTCATTATCCTTAATACTTTTTTGTATAGTAAACCATTTTCTTACATCACCACAAGAAGGTATTTTTTCATTATTCTTTAAAAATGAATCTAAATAATCGTAAATAATATTATTACATTCAATACATTTATTTAATGTACGTCTTATCTTAGTCATCTGTTTATTATTAGGATGAATCATCACTTTAAAAGTATACATAGAAAAAGCACCTCCTTTATAGTTTTATTATACCATAAAAGAGGTGCAATTTACAGTTATTTATAGAGTTTTACAATTTGAGAAAAATATTATAAAATACTACTCATTTTCATATGTTTTTTCGATTTTTTGAGAAAACTCATCTATAAGCTCTTTAGTCTTTGTTTTATATTTACCTTGAAATTTGCATGATAAATCATTTACTATTTGAACTAAATCCTCAACTAGCTCTTGATCCTGATTCTTATCTATTTTATCTAATACTTCAATCTTAACATTATTTAGTTCTGCGAAATACTCAATAAGTTCAAATCCAAATCTTAATAATCTATCTTTATACAAAACTACGATTAAATCAACTTCTTTACGATTTATTTTCTCTATTAATTTCTTTAATCCGGTTTTTGTATAATTTATACCTGAACCGATATCAGTTATTATTTCATAATCACTATATTTAGAATCTAAATATGTTTTTAGATTATTAATCTGTCTTTCTAAATCATCTGATTGTTTCTTACTATAGACTCTTGCATAACCTATAACATTTAGATTCTTTTTTGTTTTTCTTTCTTGAGTATATGATAATATAGAATCTTCTGAATAATATCTATATCCATTAGATTTAACATATGATGGTTTAAGTTTTCCTTCTCTATCCCAATTTCTTAGTGTTTGAGCTGTTACACCAAGCATTTGTGATACTGTTTTTGATGAATAATACTTCATAATAAAAAAACTCCTAATCTACAATATATGATTAATATATCATAAATTAGAAGTTTTATATAGTTTTATAGTTTTAATTATACTGTTTTGGAACCTCTTTTCTTAATTTGTAAACTTTTTAATGTAAAAAGTACCATTTCTATGATAAAATGAATTATAAGGATGGTGATTCTATGCAAAAATTGATCGATTTAATTAAAGAAAGTACAGGTGCTACATCTGATGGTCTTGCTTGGGCAATGCTTATTGTCGCAGCATTAATTATCGTATTTGGACTTATAGGTATCGGTATTTCAATTGCTTTATGGTTTAAATATCATAGATTAAATAAGCAACAAAATTCATGTGGCTTAACTGGAGAAGAGGCAGCTAGAAAGATATTAGATGATAATGGACTTCAGCACATTAAGGTTAAATGTACTGGTTCATTATTATGGGGTAATTCTTATTCTCATTATTTCCATAAGCTAAGATTAAGAAGATTTACTTATAAGAAAAAATCAGTAACATCATTAGCTATGGCTGCTCAAAAATCATCTTTAGCTATTTTAGATAAAGAAAATGATCCAGATATGAAGACAAGAAATATCTTAATTCCGATTCAATTCTTCGGACCTATTATGTTCTTACCACTTGTAATTATTGGCGTATTAATTGATATAATAGTTCGAAATGCATATCAAAATGGAAATTACTTATTTACATTTATATTTGCAGGCTTAGGTGTATTTTTCTATGTTATTGCATTCATTTTAACAGTTATAATATTGAAGGTTGAAACAAAGGCTCAACAAAAATCTATTGAGATCTTGAAAAAAGAAAATCTAGCAACTGATAGTGAAATAGAAGATATTAAGGGATTATATAAGATGTATAATCTTGAATATATCAATAATATGATTATGGCATTCTTAGAATTAGTGTTAAGAGTGTTACAAATTATCGCAGCTGCTCAAGGATCTTCTTCAAAATCAAGTAGTAGTAATTAATATAAATATTTATTTGGAAAGTGCTAAGAAAGCACTTTTCTTTTTTACTTATGTTTAATAAGTGTTATAATTGAATAGGTGTTTGATTATGGACAAGAGTATTGATTTTGGAAAAGAAAAAATACATAAAATAATATTTAAACTTGCACCTCCTGTTATGATTGCACAGCTGATACAAGCTTTATATAACATAATAGATAGTCTTTTTATAGGTAGATTTGATCCTAAAGCTTTAACAGCGTTATCTATAATTTATCCGCTTCAATTATTAATGATCGCTCTAGCAACTGGAACTGGAGTTGGATTTAATGCTTTAATATCTAGATATAATGGATTAAATAAAGAAAAAGAAGCATTAGATGTTGGTGGTATGGCAACACCTATTGCTATAATATCTTGGATAATATTTTCTTTAATTACATTCTTTATATTACCAATATATACTAAAATACAAACTAGTGATGTTGATATTATTAATTATTCTATATCTTATGGAAGAATTGTATGTGTATTTTCAATTGGATTATTTTTAGAAAGCTTTTGGGCAAAAATATTGCAAGCAGAAGGTAAAATGAAATTACCTATGGTAGATCAAATAGTTGGAGCTTTAATAAATATTATTTTAGATCCATTATTAATTTTTACATTTAATTTAGGTATTAATGGTGCCGCTATAGCGACAGTAATAGGTCAAGGAATATCTGCTTTAATATTATTGAAATCATCATTAAGAAAGTTAACTAGTATTAAGCTATATAAATTATATTTAGGAAAAATATATAAATTAGGTCTTCCTAATATTCTTATGCAATCAGCATATACATTCTATATATTTGGATTAAATGTTATTTTATCAGGCTTTTCTGATGCTGCAGTTACAACATTAGGTATTTATTATAAATGGCAAACATTTTTCTTTATTCCGCTTGGTTCACTTCAAACATGTATAGTACCTATAATAAGCTATAATTATGCAAGGTCTGAAATAAGTAGATGTAAAAAAATTCTTAATGAAACATTGTTATATGGATTAATATTAATGTTTATTGGAACGTTAGTATTTGTCTTGATTCCAAAACAGTTGGCTATGGCATTTACTAGTGATCATGATGTAATAGAAATATCTAATTACGCATTTAGATTTGTTGGTATAAGCTTTATACCTATGGTTACATCATTAATTTATCCTGTCTTTTTTGAAGCTATAGGCTCTATAATTAAAAGTAGTATATTAACAATAGTTAGAACTGTTATTTGCTTTGTCCCACTAGGATATTTATTTTCAAGAATTAGCTTGTTTTGGTTTTGGACTACATATCCTTTAACTGAAACTATAACTTCAATAATTGGTTTTATATTTTATATATTATCGATGAAGAAAGAAGAAAATAAATTAAAAAATATAGGATAAAAAGAAAAAAGGATTGCGAAATCCTTTTTTTATTGGTCAATGGATGGACCTTCATAATTTTGATATGTTTCACCATCTTCAGCAGTATATCCTTCATATGATGGAGATAAATCAATTTCATCATGCTTATAAGATAATTTAAGAAGAAGTGGTGTGACAAATGATGTAACAAGAATTAATACTAAGATGAATGGTTGAATTGATGCATTAATGATATTGTTATCAATACCCTTTTGAGCACAAATTAAGCATACCTCGGCTCTACACATCATACCAACACCACATCTAAATGAATCCTTCATACTATATTTTGTAAGCTTTGCACCTAAGCCACAGCCTACTAATTTACCTGCTATACCTGCAAATATGAATGTTATACCAAATATAACAAAGTTAAGACTCATTCCCTCTCCACCAGCAAAGCTTGACATACTTGATAGTCCAACCTTTGCGAAGAAAACTGGTGTAAATAATAACCAAGCTGATGTATCTGTCTTTTTTTCAATGTATTCTGTATCCTTCATCTTAGATAGAATAAGACCTGCGAAGAATGCACCTGTAATATCTGCAATTCCAAATACATATTCAGCGATAAATGCATAAGCAAATGCTACTGCTAATGAGAATATTGCGATACGTCTATGATGGTCATATTTAGAAGAAAGCTTTTTAAATATCATTCTAATTATTAAACCAACACCAATTGCGAATACAAAGAATAGAATAGTTTTAACAAATACCATTATTATTTCAGTAGAAGCACCGCTACCTGCATTTGTTGATGCCTTATCTAGTGATAAAATAACTGATAAAATGATAACACCGATAATATCATCTAATATTGCGGCACTTACTATTGCAGTACCAATTTTTGAATTTAACTTACCTAATTCCTTTAATGCTGCGATTGTAACTGATACAGAAGTAGCTGTCAAAATAACACCATAGAATAAATTTCTAAATACTGTCTTAGTAACTGTTTCCTCAGCTGGTAATATTAAGCTTGCTAGATAACCAAAGCCCATTGGAAATGCTACACCTAATACAGTAATCACTATAGCGGCTAATCCAGTTTTCTTTATTTGCTTAACATCAGTTTCAAGTCCGGCACTAAACATTATTATAACTACACCAATTTCAGCTAATACTGAAATACCTAACTTAGCTGAATCATTTGATAAGATTTGCCAGCTTGCTGGGAAAGGTATTAGTGTTACTGCACCTAAGATTACTCCTGTTAGTAATAAACCTATTACCTGTGGTATACCAATACGTCTAGCTCCCATACTTAATAGCTTAGACATTATTAATATAATAGAAATAGGTATAAGTATTTTATAAGCTTCAAATTCAGAAGCTGCTGTTTCTAAAAACATCGTGTCATCTCCCTTTAAAAAACACATTGACTATTGTAACACTTTTAATGTAATTAAACAAAAGAAACTTTTTAAATTTTTTGAAAAATATTTTTATTTGTGTTAATTTTTCCGAAATTAGTAATTTTATGAATATATAATTCTAGTGAAATCAGGTGATGAAATGGAAGCTTCAAAAAGTATTAAGCAAATTAAAAGAAGACAAATGATTTTAAGTGGAAATCTTTGGAAAACTATCTTCGTTATAATTGCCCCTCTTGCTTTATATCAATTATTTAACTCTGTTTATTCTTTGATCGACGCCGCTATTTGTGCTCAAATATCGACTGATGCTCAAACAAATGTTGTAGCCATTAACCAAATAAAGAGCACCATTTCATCATTTGGTGGAGGATTAGCTGCCGGTGGATGTGTACTAGTAGCTAGATATTATGGTGCTGGTGATGTTAAGAGTGCAAGACATGCCTCATCAAATATGTTCTTTATGTCTTTAATATTAAGTGGTATCTTATGTTTAATCCTAATTCCACTTGCATATCCTTTATTAGCTTTATGTCAGGTACCAGGTGCTGGTGATTCTGATGTATTAATGTTCTTTATTTTACAATTATTAGAATTAGTATTTGTTTCATTAAATAATGTATTTATTGGTCTTGAGAAAGCTAAGGGTAATTCAAAAATAATAATGTATCTTAATTTAATGGTATTATTTATTAAGGTTGGATTAACTTGTCTATTTGTATTTGGTATTGGTGGTTCATTCAAGAATATTATCTTCGTTGAGGTAGCTACTATAATAGCTCAAGCATCATTAACTGTAATTGGTTTAATTATTATGTTTGGTAAAAATAATATCTTAAGATTATCATTAAAGATGATTTTACCAAAGAAAAGATATGTTGTTCCTATTTTAAAGCTATCTATTCCTATTTTCTTAGGAAAGTTTGTAATGTCATTAGGTAAGGTAGTAGTAAACGCAATGTGTGGTGCCTACTGGAATGTAGTAACTGATGGATTAATTGTTGGTACATTAGGTGTATCAAATAATATGTGTGGCTTAATAACATCTCCAACAAATTCATTTGAAGAAGGAGAATCTACAGTTGTTTCTCAAAATCTTGGAAATAGAAATATGAAAAGAGCTATTAAGGCATTTGTTGTAACAATAATTAGTGTTACAGCTGTATCTATAATTGGATATGTCTTAATGAGATTTATATTTATTAATCAATTTGTAGAATTATTTACATCAAGTGATACTAAATCAGATCTATATAAGGAAATGGTTAAAGAAATATTTGTATGGGATTCCTTATCAATAATTGCATTAGGAGTTACTGCAGGTGTACTTGGCTTATTATATGGATTTGGTCAAACTAAATTATCTACTATATTAAATCTATCTAGAATAGGTAGTAGAATATTATTCCTATTCCTTGTTCATACAATAAACCCAGATATGTCTCCTACATTATGCGCAGGCTTATCAATGGGTATTAGTAATACAATTATCTTAATAGTTTCTATATTATTCTTAGTATTCTTCTTATTAAGAATTAAAAAGAATGGCTATATGGGAATGCATATGACAGACCCTGAGCCTGAGGTATCAGAGTTAGTATTTGATGATGAGGATGATAATACTAAAGAAAATAAGGAAGAATTAAAGGAAGAAGCTAAAGAAATAGTTAATGAATATGAATTAGTAATTGAAGAGGAAGAAGAAAAAAACATTCAGTAGGAGAAAACTGAATGTTTTTCTATTATAGGAGGGCATTAATCAAAATACTCGATTATTATTGCGTAAATATAAATACCACTTCCGGCACTACCAAGTTGGTATTTACCAGCGGCTACATTATCAACTGATGTAACTGAAGTAGATGACTTAGCATCAAATCTAGCAGACTCAGCTGATGTATTTGTTGCACTAACCATCTTTACAATTCTATCATCACTACCAGTAGATCTAGCAATAACTGTGATAGTCGCAGTCTTTGTAGTTTCAAATTCTATATATCTTGATGAACCAAATGTTGCTGAACCACCCATAGATAATGATTTAGATGTTTCATAATCAACTCCATTGTATGAGAATTTTGCACCTGATTTAATAGTGATTGCTTTTCCAGAAGCTCCAACTATTTTAAAATCACCACACGTAACAGCAGATGTGATTGTAGAATCTACCGCTTGTGATAAGCTATCAGGATTAAATACGATAGTCTCTGTAGCCACAGGCTTATTCTTAATTATTAATTCTGCAACCTTATTTTCTACAGCTGTTAATTTATCAATGTTAGTTACTTGATTTCTATCATCAATATTTACATTATAATATTGCTTTCTTACAGCCTTAGCTGCTGTATCAACTGTTTTATAATTTTCATCATTTATATTATCGACAGCAGTTAATTCGTTGATTGCTGTAACTACTAATTGTGGATCATAAGTAGCTCTAGCAGGATTTTTAATGTTTACAGTACTTAATGTACCTTCAATCTTTGTTACTGTTTCTCTAGGCATTAAATTAGAAGGCTCAACGTAAGCTTCTGGAGTAGTAGATACCTTATTCTTGAAATTGAAATATTCCTTCTTGTTGTTATTCTCACAAACAGCAGTAGAATTCTTTATTTCCTCTGCAATATATGCAGCTTCAATAAATGCACCATACTTATTATAATGAGTTGCCTCAATTCCTTCATAACCGTTAGCTGTATTCTTATATGTAAAATCATAGTCTAATGGCCATGTGCCAGTTAATGAATTTGGCTTTAATGCCATAACTAAATCAGCATATGTTGGAGTTGCTGTTTCTAATAAATTCTTTGATTTAGAGAATAAGTCAATACACATACAATGCTCTTCATTAGCTAATTGCTTTACGGCCTCTACATATGCAAAATTTTCGCCATGTAATCCAGCATCACCAATAATAGTATCACCAGAGAATTTAACTCTAGATACTGGAGTTACTAATACTGGAGTTGCATCATGCTCTCTTGCAAAATCAATATATTGCTTTAAATACCACTTATATGTACCATTACCATATTCATAATATGAATCACCATATTTAGAAACTGAATCTCTTAAATATGATGTTAAAGTTGAAGAATAACTACTCATTCCTGTTTTAACAGCTTGACTAACAGATGCGTCTGTTGCGACACCATTATTCTTAACAATTGGTGTTTCAATAGCGGGAGTAGTAGGATAAATTCCGTTAGCGTCCTTTTCACCAAGTGGAACCATTCTTTCTGCTAAAGTATTTCCAGCCTTAGTAGAATCATCATTATGACCAAATTGAATGAATAAGAAATCTCCAGCCTTTATTTCATCACCGATAGAATTACCACCATTTTCACTAAATGTATATGTAGCGTTTGTTCTATCATATAATCTTCCTTCATTAATAAATGAACGAGATGATCTACCACCTTGAGCACAGTTTTTAACTGTTATACTATCATCTAAGAATTTATCTAAATATTGACCCCAGCCACCAATAAATTGATTGTCATTGTATGTCTTTACAGTTGAGTCACCTGCTAAGAAAATAGTTGGTGTAGAATCATATGATAAATTATCATTTTTTGTATTGTTTTTATTGTTAGAATTGCTTTGCGTATTATTTTCACCTGTTGAGGTTTGATTTGTAGCTGGATTGCTATTTGAATTAGTTGGCTCGTTTTCAGCCTCGGATTCACTACCGCATGCAGCTAAAATGCCTAATGTAGATAAAGATAAAACACCTAAAATTGATTTAAATTTTTTCATTTTTTCTCCTCCTCTTTTATTTATATTATTACACTATATTCTTGCGATTTCTCGGTAGTATAACGACTTGTTAAGCGCTTTCTTGTCGTGAATACGCAAAAATGATACAATATTAATAGGAGGAATTGATGAACTAGAGTCGCACACTCGTTAATTGATTTACGAGTTAGGCTCTTTTTTAATTTTTTGAGAAAAAATTGTTTAAAAATGCTAAATAATACTGCATATGTCAATGATTTTTCTCAAAGTATATACTAAAGTATATAACATCTCTTTTTACTATGCATATGTCATTAAATATGGTATAATATGTATAGAGGTATTCACATTATGAAGCATGGTAGAGGTTATGTTTATGATTTATATTACCATATTGTTTGGTGTGTTAAATATAGACATAAAATATTATTAAATGATATTAAAGATGATTTAA
>JAFSJY010000003.1 GCA_017449215.1 Acholeplasmatales bacterium
TATAGACTAAATGATATGTCTTTTCTATTTTTGAATGGGCGAACCCTTAAGGGTTTAAGAATAACGCTACGCTTATTAGGGGACACATTCCCCTATAACCCTTTGTGTATTACTGTCAATTTAAATTTTACAACTGATATAAAGTATGATTTTATTTAAAAGTTATTGATAGGTTAATAAAAATATATTAAAATTAATTATATATAGTTACGATTTGGTTATCTTAATAGAAAGGAGGGGTCAAAATGCTGCGTCTAGATCTTTCAAGTTTTTCTTTTAATTTGTATTTTGAATATGTTGCCGTTTTTATTCTTATAATAATGCTTATATATATGTTTGTTGAAAAGCTATTTATTATGAAAAGAAGTAAGATATTGCTATTTTTGATTTCTCTTTTAGTTATCTGTACATCGTTAGATATATTTGGTGCTCATACAGTTAATAGGATAATAGAAGGAACAAGTAATCCAGAATTATTTAAGGTTGTAAATATATTAGAAACAACATATATAATGCTATTATTCATATCTGTTCATTTTTATGTTACTTATATAGTTCATATATCCTGTGGATTCCGTTATTTAAGAAGAAAGAAATTAGAATTAATATTATTCTATCTGCCACTTGCGATAGGACTACCATTGATCATTACAAATTATTTCTATCCTCTTATCTTAAATTATGGCTATGATACAGCTCCATATTTTGAATTAAATATATTTGCTTTAATATCAGTTCATGGAATTGAAATAATTTATGTAGTTGTATCAATTTTACTAATTTATCTCTATAGAGTAATGTTTGAAAAGAAACAAAGAATAGCTGCGTCATTAATACCAGTAATATTAGTTGCTGGTATCGTAATAGAAATGGTTATGCCTAAATACTTAGTAATACAGTTAATGTTTGCTTTATGTATCATAATTATTCAAACAACATTTGAATCAAGTGAGGATATGATTGATGGAATGACTAACCTATATAATCTTTCTGAATTTGTTCGTCAATTAAATAAATATTTCTTAAATGGAGATAAGAAGGCAATTCTATTATTTAAGATGACTAATTTCTCTGAATTAAGGAAAACATATGATTATGTTGAGGTATATAAATATTGCAGTTTAGTTACAGGAAAAATAAATGAATTTAGATCTAATAATGGATTGGTATTTACTACATATTCATTAAATAATGGTTATTATGCATTTGTGTTTAATAGAGTAGATTTATTTGATGTAGAGGTTAGTAATAATTTAATTAAAGCTATTTATATGATTCCTGCATGTAATGATTATTATCCTACAGTAGAAAGATGCTTAATTGAAATACCTAATGATTTTAATAGTGTAAATGAGGTTACTAAATTTGTTAATAACTATAGACAAGCTATTTCATTTAAAAACGATTTTACAAAATATAGTGATGTATCAAATGATCATAATCTAATTATTTCAAATAATCTAGATCAAATAATAGATACAGCATTAAAGGAAAAGGAATTTAAGGTTTATTATCAACCTATCTATTCAGTAGAAAAGAAGAGATTTATTAGTGCCGAGGCATTAGTAAGATTAGTATCTCATAAATATGGATTTATTTCTCCAGGCTCATTTATTCCTTTTGCTGAAAAGACAGGAAGAATAGAAGAAATAGATTTAACTGTTATTGAGGAAGTATTTAAATTTGTATCAAGTACAGTATTTAAAATGCTTGGATTAAGCTATATTGAATTAAATTTATCAATGGCTGAAATTATTAATCCTATCTTCATTAAAAGAGTTAGAGAGCTAATGCTTAAATATAATGTTAATCCAGATAATATTAATATGGAAATAACAGAATCATTTGAATCAAGTGAATTAGGAATCATTAATGATAATTTAAGAAAACTAACAGATATGGGGTTTAAATTATCATTAGATGATTATGGTACTGGTTATTCTAATATTAATAGATTCGTAAGCTTACCTATTTCTATTGTAAAGATAGATAAATCATTGGTTGATGAAAGTGAAAATGAAGGAATTAAAAAGATATTAGATTATTCATTTACATTAGTCAGAAGCTTAAATAAGGAAACAGTAGTAGAAGGAATTGAAACAGAGGAACAATTAAATAGATTTATTGAATTTGGTGCTGATTTTATTCAAGGTTATTATTTTTCTAAGCCATTAGATTTCGATAAAATTGTAGAATTCTTATATAAAAATAATATGTAACAGGAGGTGATGAATATGCTACTAGAAAATATAGTTGATTTTAATTATGCGGCTTTGATAATTTTTATTATGACTGCTTTTTATGTTGTCTATAGAAAGGTATATAAGGCTTATTCATCACAGCTATTCCTATTAATTGTTATTTCATACGCAATAATTACATTATTAGATATTTTAGTATCATCTAATATATTACCTGAGATACCTTTGAAGGTATTAATGTTTGCATATTATTTATTGAAATACTTAGTATCTATTGTATTTGTTCTTTATATAATTACTTTGACTAATTCAAGAGTTATATTAAAAAAGATATCTGCTAAAATAATATTTTCAATACCTTGTGTAATAACAGTTGCATTCTTAATAGTTAACATCTTTACAGGCGTAATTTATTATTTTGAAGGAACAACATATTATAGAGGAGATTTAATATTTGTTTTCTATGGATTATCATTTGTTTATGTAATATTTGGTTTAATCTGGCTTACATATAATTTTAGATTATTTTCTAAGACTGAAAATTTTGCATTATATTCAGTTTATGTATTTTCTTTAGCTGCTTTATTCACTCAATACTTTAAAGATGAAATATTAATTGAAATGCTAGCGACATCTATTTCATTTTTGTTATTAAATATAACAGTAGAAAGAAGCCAGATGGTTGTTGATATTAAAACTGGGTTAAAGAATAAGCCTATTTTTAAAAGAACTATTAATAGTATGTTTAAAAGAAAGGATAGTCATGGATTAGTTGTATTCTATATTAGAAATTATTTAGTATTATATGATAGATTCGAATACAAGGAAGCATTAAAAAAATTAAGGTATTTTTCTGATGTTTTAAGTAAAATATTAATCCTAGATTTTAAATATGATACATATTATCTTGAAAATGGATTATTCGGATTAATTGTAAATGATTATGAAGAAACTAAGAGATTTGCCACTAGATTAAATAGTGCAATTATAAAAGAAATTGAAACAATGAATTTATTCAATATCCAATATACATTATGCTCAGTAGATATTATTAATGATTTTAAGACGGCTAGTGATTTCCATAATTTTATGTTTAACTTTGCTGATTCAGTAACATATGATAAGACAGTTATTAGTATTGATGATATTAAAAGGGATGTTAAGCATAATATTTTAATTAAGCTAGATGATATATTAGATAATGTTATTACTAATAAAGATATAGCAGTAGAATTCCAGCCTATATATGATTTTAGTGAAAAGAAATATACTGCAATTGAAGCATTAGCTAGAATTGAGGATAAGGAGCTAGGTATTATAAATGCCGATAACTTTGTTCCTTATGCAGAGAAGAAGGCTAAGATGTATCAAATAGATATGATTATTCTAGAAAAGGTATTCTCTTTATATATAAAGAATAAAATGGAAATGAAGGGAATTAAGCATTTAACAATTAATCTATCTATTCAAACTATAGCTAATCAAACCTTTATAAATGATTTATTAAGATTAGAAAGAGAAAATAATATTGATAAATCAATAATTGTATTTGAAATAAAGGAAAGAGACGACGTAGCATTTGATAAATATGATTACGCAGCTATTGAAACATTAAGAAGATTAGGATATGCATTATCATTAGATAATTATGGTGTTGGATGCTTACCTGTATCATCATTAGCTAAGGTTCCATTTACTAATGTTAAATTTGATAACTTATTATCTAGTCATTGTGCTGATAAGGATACATATATCGTATTAGATAATACAGTTAAGCTATTCAATAAGTTAGATAGAAAAACAATATTTGCAGGTGTAGAGGATGAAAAAACAGCACAGGTAATAGAAGCATTGAAGCCTAACTATGCTCAAGGATTCTATTATTCTAGACCGTTAGATTTAAAAGATTTAATTCTATTCCTAAAAAAGCATAACGAAGAAGTAGAAAAGACCATCGAGTGATGGTCTTTTTAAATTACTTTTTATATTCTTCAAATAATTCTTTAAATGCCTTCATTGAATTAGTGATTGTTTTGCTAGATACACAATATGCTAATCTAACATAACCCTTAACACCAAAATTATCAGAAGGAACTACAATGATGTTATGAGCCTTTGCACGCTCCATAAACTTATAAGCATCATCCTCTAATGATTTCATAAATAAGTAGAAGGCGCCTTGTGGTTCAACGCATTCATAACCAATTTCAGTTAATCCATTATAGATTAAATCTCTATTTTTCTTATATTCATTCATATCTGATGTCTTATCAGCACATAACTCAATTGCATGTTGCATTAATGATGGAGCACATACATATCCATATGCTCTACCAGCACCAAGGCATGCTAAGAATAAGTTCTTTGAATCAGCTGCCTTATTAGGAACTAATACATAACCAATTCTTTCTCCTGGTAATGATAAGCTCTTTGAATATGAGTAACATACTACTGTATCATCATATAGATTTGGAATATGAGGAACCTTTATATCACCAAATACAATTTCTCTATATGGCTCATCACAAATAATATAAATTGGATGATTATATTTAACTTCCTTATTTCTTAATAAGTCAGCAAGCTTCTTTAATGATTCCTCGCTATATACAACACCAGAAGGGTTGTTAGGAGAATTTACAATAATAGCCTTTGTATTCTTGTTGATTTCCTTTTCTAATTCATCAAAATTAATACCAAATGATTTCATATCAGGCTTTACTACCTTAAATGTCGCACCAGCACCCTCAGCGAATACCTTATATTCAGTGAAGTATGGAGCTAAAGCTAGAATCTCATCATTCTTAGATTCAACTAAAGCTCTTAATGCGATACATAAAGAAGCAGCAGCACCACAAGTCATATAAATATTTGAAATATCGTATGATGTATTAAATCTATTATTTAAATCATCTACGATTTTCTTTCTTGTGTTGTTATCTCCAGGTGCTGATGTATATCCATGTGTATATGTATCATCACCATCATTTATAATTTTAATTAATGCTTTATTGAATTCTGGATTAGGTTTTACTGATGGATTACCTAATGAGAAGTCATAAACATTGTCTTCTCCAATTTCTTGTTTTCTTTGTTTTGAAAATTCAAATAATTCTCTAATTATTGATCTATTTGAACCTAAATCTAACATTTCCTTATTCATAAATAGGCCTCCCTTAAAACAACTAATATCATACTATAAATTATTTGATTTATCAAATATTTAAGAAATAATATTTTATATATTTGGGAGTTTTTCTATTAATTAATTAAAATATGACGAAAACATATGAATTTTAAAAGAAAAAAGCCTATGTTTCTTATGAAAAATTTGATATACTTTAATTATGTGAGTTTATCATAAATGAGGGGTTATATGTATAGCGTAGAATATTTAAAGGAATATTTTAAAAACGACATATTCGCTACTAAAATGCTAGGTGCAAAAATAGTAGAAGCAAAGGATGATTATGCTAAATGCTATTTTGATGTAAATAAGGATCATCAAAATGCAAAGGGCATAGTTATGGGTGGTGCTTTATTTACATTAGCTGATTTTACATTTGCTGTTGCAGTTAATCAGCATGAGGAATATTACACTGTTTCTACAACTGCAAATATTAGCTATTTTAGACCTTGTATTGCAAGTAGATTATATGCAGAAGCCATTAAGGTTAAGGATGGTAAGACTATTTGCTTTTATGATGTAAATGTTTATGATGAAAATGATAAATTAATTGCTAA
>JAFSJY010000055.1 GCA_017449215.1 Acholeplasmatales bacterium
AGTATTATCTTCATAAGAAGTTATTTTAAAATCAGTTCCTTCTGTTAAAGTAATATCTACACCTTCACCCTTGAAATTAATTTCAGAAATTAAAGGTTCAACCGCACTTCCATCTGATTTTAAGCCATATGATGCCTTATCATATGTTGGAGTAACTTCAATTTCTAATTCTGGGTTTGGATAAATAAATGCATTAACTGTAATTTCTTTAGTTGCTGAAGTAACATATTCATTATCAACTTTAAATCCATAGCCTGGATTTGCAGTTATAAGCATATCATATGTTCCAGCATTTAATACATCTCTCTCACAAGAAATTGATTTAATTGATGAGCTTGTATAAGTAGTAACATCAATATTTTTACCATTATAATCAAAGCTAACATCAGATAAATCTATCTCATCCATATTAATATGAGCATATAGATTTACAATTCCATGATAATTACCCTTACCAGTAATAAAGATATTCATCGGTTTAGCCTCAACCGAATGACCGTTATAGGTTCCTGGATTAATATTATTATAAGCTACTACCTCATAATCTGTTCCTTCTACTAAGGTAGCTCCTTCATGTCTTATTGTTAAGGTTGGTGTTATTTCTTCACCTGTGAAATTATATGTAATTACAGATAAATCTGAATTATATTCTGCCACCAAAGGATCATCTTCAAGACTAATATCGTTTGAAGTTAAAGTAACTAAATCTTCATTTTCTTCAGCAAGCGTAATATCAAATTCTTTTACGCCACTGACAAAACCTAAGCCTTGAATTTGAAGCTTTATCTGATCAGCATTTGGAATTACATATATTCCATAATATTGATTATCAACATTTAATAACTCAAATCCATCAGCAATAATCTTAACATCATTTGTTGATGGTGCTTGATCAAACGGATATTTATCACTATATAAAATTGTTAAATCTTCAATTTTATATTTAGAAATATAGAATCCTATTTCATTAGAACCAGCATAATTACCAATACCTTTTACTATTACATATTTTTTATGTGGATCAATATTAACATAATTAGTATCTGAATCTTCTATAATCTCATAATCAGTATCTTTTACTAATGTTTTTGTTACACCATTATGAGATAAAGTAAATGTATCAAATGTTGGAATAATCTTTTCGCCTGTATAAATATATGTTGGGGCACCATCATATGAGCTATGATTACCACTAAATGTGAAATCAGCTGTTTCAATTGATGGGCATAAATTAATTTCGTGTGTTACAGTTCCTGTGTATCCACCACTAAATGTAAAAACAAATTGAACCCTATATACATCAAAATTACAATCATCTCCAATAATACCAGGAGTATTACTAGCATCATAATAATGTTCTTGATTATCAGAATCTAATACCTTAACTTCCCATGAATAGTTAACATCAGCTTCTAAAGTAAGATTATTATATGAAACCTTGCCAGAAAAGTCATATATAATTTCTCTTCCTTCGTTTAAAACATATGCTAAATCTTCGGTAGGTAAGTCTTCAATAACTAATTTATCACCTAAATCAGAATCTTTAATTTCAGCAAAAATATAATAATTAACATATGCTGATCCGCCATAATCACCTAAACCAGCAATCTGAATTTGGAATATATATTCTGATGGACCAACAAATGTAGAACCAGAATCTACAGACATTTTATAATCCTGATTTAATGTTAATTCTTTTCCATTAGTTTTATCATTCATATCTACATAGAACATAACCTTATCAAACTCTGGTAATACCATTTCACCTGTATATGCATAAACAGGTGTATTATCATATGTTGAAATATTATTCTTAAATGTTATTTCAACATGATCCTCTAAGGATGGACATAGCTTTTGTTCTATTTTAAAATCACCAAAATATTCACCACCAAAGCTAAAATGATAAATAATTCTATAAACATCACCATTAGCCATATCAGCAGTTAAGCCTAAAGTATCTGAATCATATCGACATTCATTATCATCAGCATCCAAAAGCGTAACCTCACATGAATAAGCTGGTTCTGTTAATTCCTCATCTTTATATTTAACTGTCATGTAATTTAATGTTGTTGACATATCAACTGGTCTTGCAACACCAATTGTATAATTATCATTTTCATCTATATTAATACCATCGATAATAAAATCTGTTCCATAATCATCTAATGTGATTTCCTTTTTAATATAGAAATTTGCATA
>JAFSJY010000056.1 GCA_017449215.1 Acholeplasmatales bacterium
CCTTATACTTTCATTAGACATATCTTCTTTTTAGCCAAAGAAAGCTTAACTATAACTGACTTCTATGCTGACAATTATTTAATATCTATGTTAAAGGATATTAAAGTAAATATAACAATCGTTACTTCTTCTAATTCTTATCTTAATAAGCTTGATTTACCAAATAACATTAATGTTGTTTATGACAATGATATTCATGGAAGATACATATCCATTGATGATAAATATGTATATGCTTTAGATAATTCATTTAATAATATTGGTAAGAAAAGATTTGTAATCATGAAGTTAGAAAACATAACTAAGGAAATGCTATTAAAGAAATAAAATAAAGAGATGAACCACATATAATGATTCATCTCTATATACTATATTATAAAATATTTATTCTTATGAAAATGCTACTACATTATTTGGATTATTTTTATATATCGCAAGATTATAAGTACCAGTTGTCCATACAGTTGCACTTCCAATGCCTTCTACATTAAAGACAAAATTTTGAATAGGTACACCATTTTTTACATCATAAACTGATATTACGTCTCCAGCCTCTAAATCAACTGATGTGGTAAATGCATCATTGTTATAGATAAAATCTCCTACAGTAGTATAGTTTTTATAATCTGAATCCCATACTACTAATGATAATTGTTGATTCTTAAATGCTCCTCCATTATAGAAATTTTCATATACAACTACCACATTTGGATTAGATGCATACATTGCAAAACTATAATTTCCATATGTCTTTACAATACCATTTTCAATACCTTCTACATCGAAAGTTATATTCTCTTTTTCACCTTTTATATTGTAAACATGAAGATTAGTTCCAACCTCTAAAATAATTCCTTCTAAAATGAAGCATTTATATTGATGGTCATAATGGAAATCTCCAATCGGCATATATTGTCCTGGATTATTCTTATCCTCTCTACATAACAAGAAATTATTACTACTATATTCACCTTCACAATAGAATCCTAAATTAATAGACATTTCATCTCTATTATAATCACTATATGTAAATTTATATTTTGCCATTTCATAATATGTAGGAGTTATAGTTAATCCACTAAATGCTAAGATATCAGATGTACTATTAGGCTTTACACTTGTGATATTAAAATTAATCGGAGTAAATGTAATAGTTGTATTCTTAGCTATATATGGTGTTGCAAAAGAATATACAGGTTCATAATCTGTATAATCAATCTTAACTGGATAATCTTTTCCATTAATTGTAATTTTTGATTCTAAAATACTATTAGAAGTACATTTTATAATTAATCCATAATTGTCAACAGGTTCAAATACTACTTCTTTATAGATATTATTAGCTTCATCAGGAATTCTTAACTTAACATATTGGTATCCATCACCATAAACATAACCATCATTATTATTTATAATAGAGTTTAAATAATTTTGTTTTTCGTAATTTTGAATATTCCATATTTGAATCTCTTTTGTATTATCTTGATTTTCTCTATATTCAATATGTATTTTTTCTCCGGTAACTTGTGGTATTTCAATACCATCTAAAAATTCAGTAGTTTTTGTGCTATTCCATTCTTCATATGGATTCTCATTTAAAATCTTAATTTCTACATTATAATTATCATTATTATATCTTACTACAAGAAGCTTACTTCCATTTTCTTTTACAAGACTATCTCCATTTGAATTATTAAGGAAGAATCCATTAGATTTAAGAGAATCAGAATATAATCCTCTTTCCTTTTCTGTTGAACCAGCTATTGTGAAACTTCCATCATTATTCTTTGTAATAGTTATATTATCACCAATAAATGCTGGGAAGCCAGCTTCTACTAATTCTTTCATAGTCGCGGCTGATGTGTCTTCCTTAGAATATGCAGATTCTGCAAATCTTACATCCTTAATAAGTGTTGTAAAATCACCATGAACTAATTTAATATCAACCTTCTCAGGTCTTCCAAAGTAATCATAAATATCTGAAATCTTTGAACCATTAGATACTAAATCATTAGAGCTAGTTGTAACTATATAGTATCTAAATGGTGTATAATCAGTAATTCTATCAAGAATTTCTCCATCAACATTAGTAAAATATACCATTGGAAGTATGTACGTATCCTGAGTTTGATTCTTCCAAGCTTCAGTATCAGTAAATAATTCATTCATTGTTACATCCTTAACAATATAATTACCAGTTTGGAAGGCAGTATTTTCATCAAGCATTACAATAATACCAGCTGATCTTGTTTTATCCTTTTCAGGATCAGTATCATCATCTGGAAGTAATGAATATAATATATCACTACCATTTATTCTTGAGAATTCATTGTAGAATTTTTGAATCTTATCATTAATAGTTCCACTCTTTTTTTGGAATGCCGCTCCATTAATATCAGTAACATTTAATCCAGCATTAAAGAATGCATTCGCTACCGTCTTCTTATTTTCACCCTTATTATTCATAAGCTTTCTTAAATTAGAATTCTTATACCACTTTGGATGACCAACAGTATATTCTATTCCTTCATTTATGTATGAATCAAAATTAGGATGAGAGCTATCCTTAACTACTTTTCTATCAGATTCTAAAACAAATTTTCTCCATTCAGTAATCTTACTATCCTTAACCTCAACATAATCATTTTCTAAGGTACAATTACCCATTATACCTCTATCATCTGTCATCATGTTAAGCTTATAATTAGGATTTTCATTGTTCATATCATAATCAAGCTCCATACCAACATACCAAACCATGTTATATTCAGTTGAGCCTTTTGTAAGCTTTACATCAAATGATACATCACATGTAATTAAATCATTACTATCAATATTAATTTCTAATGCTAATTTAAAATCATAATCCCATTTATAATTTGTTTCTGTATCAGCTTTCTTTTGACCTGTTTCAATATCATAATAAATTGAATTAGTGATATTAGAATAATACTTAGTACCAAATTCAAAATCACTACCAGTATCATCTAATATTGCCTTTAGATATTGGAATTGAATCATAGGTGGCTGATCATATTCTAATTCATCAATTTTATCACCTTGACTATCTGAATCATCATATAGATTTTCAATTACTGAATAAGCATCAACATTAACCTTCGCAGCCATTAATCCAATATTAGATTTACTAGAATTAGATTCATTAATATTAACTTCATTTGAACTTAGCTTAATACTCTTTAAGCTCTTCTCTACACCATTAAAAGCAAATTGTACCTTTTCATAGCTTGAAGAAGGTAAATCATCTCCACATGAAGTTAAAGCTATAGCCCCTAAGAAAAGCATCGTAGTAGAGGCAAGTATGGTACTTACTTTTTTCATACATAACACCAACCTTTCATAATATATTTAAAATTTTGTAAATAAATCGTTTACTTCTTTTGTTCATTATAGCATATATTAGAGAAATATGCTACGTTATAAAAAGTAAATTATTAAATTTTAAATCATATAACGAAAAACTTCAAGTAAAAGATGTTTCAACTTTATTTCAAGACATTAGTCAATTTTGGCACTTTATTCAGTGATTATAGTGCCATTTTGGCATATTAAATTAAAATTATAGTGCCATTTCAGTGAAAAGAAAAAAAGTTTGATATAAATATATCAAACCTATTATTTCAACTGGTGGCCAAGATGGGATTCGAACCCACACGGTATCACTACCAAAAGATTTTGAGTCTTCCGCGGCTGCCATTACGCCACTTGGCCATTTCGGAGTAATTTATTACTCCTTATTTTTATTATATTTTTTTATTGCTTCCTCATATATTTTTAATACAGATTGGGCAAACTTTTCCTTTGAATATTCTTTTGATGTTAATGTCGCATTCTTCTTCATATCAAGTAATACCTCTTGATTATTAAAGATATATGACATCTTTTCAATACATTCCTCTAAAGAATCAAATATAAATCCATTATATCCTTCTTCGATTAAACCTTCAACTGCTTCATCACTTTGAACTAATACTGGAGTACCACTAGATAGTGCTTCAATATATGTTAAGCCTTGAGTTTCAGATTTAGAAGCATTCATAAATATATTAAAGATATGATAATATTGAGGAACCTCCTCCCAAGGAACTAAATCAGTAAATATCATTTGATTAGTTATCCCTTGCTTTTCTGCATATTTCTTTAAATCATCTAATTCAGGACCACCACCTACAAGCATGAATTTAACATGAGGTGTATTTGTAAATGCCATAGCGAATGCCTCTATTAGCATTTCAATATTCTTTTCCTTAGATGTTCTACCTATATATGCAAATATAAAATCAGTATCATTAATCTTATATTTATCCTTTATTTCTCTAATCATTACTGGATTAGCATTTTGAATTTGGAATCTATCAATTTCAATTCCAGTTGGAACAATTTCAACATCCTGATTTTTAACTCCATATAATTCAAAATCCTGAATTACCTTTTTAGTTGGAACAATTTCAACCTGAGATGCCTCACTGATAGGACCAGTGAACCATTTCTTCTCTAGATACATTAATTGTCTATGGAATCTCTTATCTAAATGTGGGAATAAATATTGGATATAATCTTTATATGAGGTATGAAGTGTATGAATAATAGGAATACCAAATTTCTTAGATGCACGCATCGCAATCTTAGAAATTGAGAATTCAGTTTGGACATGAATTACATCTAAATTATATTCTTTAATTTTATTTAATGTCTTCTTATAGCTAAATGTGAATCTATAATCCTTAACAGACTTAAAAGGATATCTCATACCATTAATAAATATGACATTTTTAGATTCAAGTTCTTCCTTCTGAAGTGGAGTAAGTTTTTTCATATTCACACGGAATGTGAAAATATAAACCTCGTGACCTAATGCAGAAAGACCCTCATATAACATTTTAATAGATGTAACTACACCACTAATCATTGGATAATATTGATCAGTGAATATACCAATTTTCATTCTATCATTCCTCATTAATTTTGTCCGTAACCATTATATCACTATTTTCTTTTGGTTGCACCAAAGAAATATTATTTCTTCTATCTGTCTTTTCGAAGATTAAATATAGAATAAATCCATATAAAATCAAGAAATAATAAGTAAGCATTCTCCATATCATCATTACTGCTAAAGACATTTGAAGTGCATCATTTTCGGTATATCCATAGCCCTCGATAAAGGGTGAATATAATTCCTTAAATGCATATTCAACGCCACCAGACGCACCTGGAGTTGGAACCCAAATAGAGATAGTAAGTACAAACGAAGTTAAAGCCATTGTATAAGGTAAATCTGCCATTTTTATTTCTACTCCAATTGCGTATAACGCAATAAATGGAATTGAATAATAAAATGCAAATGATAAAATCTTTGTTAATAAAATAAATATCCAAAGCTTAAAGGATTTTATTATTTCCTTAAATGCATTTTGCATATTATCTATATAATTAATAAAATTCTCTCTTTTATTTGATAGCTTATTTAAGAATTTAATCTTACATAGCTTATCATATAAAAATATAAATAATTTACCAATGGGCTTTACAGTACCAATTAATATTAATCCAATCATAATAATCATGTTAATAGAAAAGCCAACAATTAGGAAAGCTATAAAGCCATTAATTTGCTCATAAACACGATTATAATAAAGGATTATAAATACAACCCCAATTAGATTTAAACACATTTGATATGCAATGAAATTTATTAATAGTGCTGATGTAGAATCAGACAATTTCATATTCTTTCTTTTTAATGCATAAGCCTGAAAAGGCTGACCTCCGGATGAAAATGGAGTTATAGCATTAAAGAAAAACTCAGTACCTGATATAGCATATAAATCAATGAATTTAATATCCTTATATCTATATTTAGTTAATAACATAAGTGAAGCCTGATATGTTATTGCATATAACAATACAAAAAGGATAGCTAAGAATATAAAAGATATTTTGGCATTAGACAATACATTAAATATTTTTTTAATATCTCCTAAGCTAATAACCATTAATATTACTAGCAATAATATAGCAAAAACAAATATCAGATTTCTAATTATTTTTCCCTTAGACATAAAAATTACATTTCATCAAGGTAATGAATACCTAATAATCTTAAGCCCTCATTAAGTACTATTCTTACTGATTTAGCTAAAGCTAAATTAGTATTTCTAACCTTTTCATCTGCGGCATTAATCTTTTCAATTGAATAGAAATGATTAAATGAAGCAGCTAAATTTAGTAAATACTTAGCAACTATTGAAGGAGATGCCTCATTAGCAGCCTTTTCAATAGTAGATTGGAATTCAGAAATCATTCTTACTAATTCGAAATAATGCTCACGCTCAAATAATTCCTTTGAAATATTATTAAAATCAAATGTAGCATTCTTTAAAATAGATGCAATTCTTACAGAAGTATATTGTAAATATGGACCAGTTTGACCCTCAAACTTAACTGCTTGTTCAAGATTGAAATCAATATCAGAGCCTCTAAAATTCTTTAAGTCAGCAAATACTATAGCGGCAATACCAACATATTTAGCAATAGTATCCTTATCCTTTAATTCAGGGTTCTTCTCAGAAATTAAATCATAAGCTAGCTTAATAGCTGTTTGTAAAACATCATATAGCTTTACAACATTACCCTTTCTTGTAGATGCCTTCTTACCATTAGTTAAATATAAACCAAAGTTAACATGCTCAATTTGATTTGAAAAATCATAGCCCATTTTATCTACAAGCATCTTTAATTGTTCGAAATGAAGCTTTTGCTCATTTCCTACAACATATAAAATCTTATCAAACTTATATTCTTTCTTTCTATAGAATACAGCTGCTAAATCTCTAGTGATATATAATGAACCACCATCACTTCTCTTAATTAATGCAGGTGGAATATTATCACCTAAATCAACAATCATAGCACCCTGATCTTCATGTAATAAATGCTTATCCTCTAATTCCTTAATGATAGGATCCATCTTATCATTATAGAAGGCTTCACCATTATAAGAATCAAAATCAATCTCTAATAAATCATAGATTTGAGCAGATTCCTTTAAAGATTCCTCTCTAATCCACTTCCATAAGTCTAAATATTCAGGATTAGCTAATTCCATTTGTCTGAATGCTTCTCTTGCTTCATCCTCTAAAGACTTATCCTTTTCTGCTTCCTCATGGAATTTAACATAAAGCTTAGTTAATTCAGAAATAGGGTCATTCATAATAACTTCCTTATTACCCCACTTCTTATAAGCAACAATCATTTTACCAAATTGAGTACCCCAATCTCCTAAATAATTGATAGCATATGTATTATATCCACACTTCTTTAAAATTAACTTAATAGAATTACCAATCATTGTAGATCTTAAATGACCAATAGAGAAGCTCTTAGCAATATTAGGTGATGAATAATCTAATGTAACATTCTTACCAGAACCCATATTAGAATTACCATAGTTGTTTTCCTCATTTAAGCACTTTAAAATAATCTTTTCTGATAATAATTCCTTATCAACAAATAAATTAATATAAGCACCTACTGATTTAACATCCTTAATAGGTAAATCTGCATTCTTAATAATATTTAATGCTTCCTCTACAATTTGAGGCATAGGCTTTCTTAATACCTTAACAACAGTAAACATTGGAACTGAAATATCACCTAATTTAGGATCCTTTGGTGTTTCAACAACAATGCCAACCTCAAAACCATTATTCTTATAATATGTTTCTAATAAATCCTTTATTTCAATTTTAATTTGCTCTATCATAGTATCCTCCTAATTAAAAGATAAGGCTGAGAAGAAAATCTCAGCCATCAAATTAATTTTCGCTTTTTGCCTTTTCATTCATTTCAAAGCTGAATGCCTTTTGAATATAAATACTCCAACTATATTCAGCAGAATCCTTACCAACCTGTGTATTGAAAATTAATGAATTATTCTTATATACAAATAATGCAGGATAAACTGTTAAATCAATTTCAGTTGCATCTCCACTCTTACCAGTATTTAAGATATCCTCATACTTATCACAAGTTTGCTTAAATGAAATTGTATCAGTTTCACTATCAGCTTCTGCTTCCTCATAGAAAGTTGCATACATTAAATATACATTCTCAATTTCATATTCTTCAGCTAAAGAGTTAATCTTAGATAAATATTCTAGATAAGTTGCATTAGATAATGATCCATAGAAGAAATATGTATATCCTTCATTATCAGCAATACTTCTTGCCTTATTAAATAATGACTCATCAGAACCACTTACTTCCTTTAGATGAACATCAGTACCTAAAGTTGAATAAGATGTACTATTTTCAGTATTATAAGCTGTAATAGCTTCATTCCACTTAGTAAGATTCTTTTTATCTTGAGATGGAATAGCAAGGATAATTGTAACTGTTAGTAGAATTGCTAAAGCAGCTAACAAAATTATCAATTCCTTTGTCCATTTAAATTTTACCTTTTTTCTATTTCTTTTTGATGCCATAAAACATTACTCCCTAAATCTAAAAAGATTAAATTCATACTGCATTATTATAACAAATTTACTTTGTAAATACAATAGATTATTTTCTTTCGTATTTTTTTAAAGAAATAGCATTTCTTAAACAAATTATCGTAAACATAGTAGAATATTGGTCAAATGTGTCTTTAGGTTATGAAATTTCACGATAAACGTCTTGTTTAATTTTCTAATTAGTTATATAATAAGTAAAAGGAATTTTACTATTTATTTTAAGTTTTGAGGTGATTTAAATGAAAGCATTAATTTGCGCAAGTGAAGGTGCTCCTTTTGCTAAGACTGGTGGACTAGCAGATGTAATCGGTGCATTACCAAAGGCGCTAAAGGAAAATGGATGCGACGCTAGAGTAATAATGCCATTTTACAAAAGAATTAAGGACCAAAACACTTCTTACTATTTAGGCTATGCCTATGTAAGATTAGGTCAAAGAATGGAATATGTTGGTATATTCCATGAGGAAAGAGACGGAATAGATTTCTATTTTGTTGATAATGATAAGTATTTCTATAGAGAAGGTCTATATGGATACAATGATGATGGAGAAAGATTTGCATTCTTTAACTTTGCAGTGCTTGAAGCACTAAAGGTTATTGGCTTCTTCCCAGATATCATTCATTGTAATGACTGGCAAACAGGCTTATTACCTTACATTTTAAAATGTAATTATTGGCAATATCCAGAATACAATAGAATAAAGACAGTATTTAGTATTCATAATATACAATATCAAGGAATATTCCCTCTTGATATGATGTCTATATTATATATTCCATATTCTTCTTCACTTGAATTTGATGGATGCATCAATTTCATGAAGACAGCAATTATTGAATCTGATTCAATCACTACTGTATCACCAACATATAGAGATGAAACATTAACAGATTATTATGGATATAAGCTAAACAGTGTACTTGGAATGAGATATTTCAACTATATGGGTATCATTAATGGTATCGATATTGATAAATACAATCCACAAACTGATAAGAACATCTATAAGAATTATAATATTAGAACATTTAAGAGTGGTAAGGCAGCTAATAAGAAGGCCTTACTTGAGGACTTCGGTCTAGATTCAAGTGAGGACGTTCCTGTATTTGGTCTAGTATCTAGATTAGTAGATCAAAAGGGTATCGATTTATTAATGCCTATCATTGATGATATTATTTATAACAGTAATGCTAAATTTATTCTAATGGGTTCAGGAGATGCAATTTATGAAAACTTCTTCCGTTCATTAGAGGGTAGATACCCAGATAGATTTAAATCATATATTGGATATTCAGATCCTGTAGCTCAAAAGATTTATGCAGGATGCGATATATTCCTAATGCCATCTAAATTTGAGCCTTGCGGATTAGGCCAAATGATTGCTATGAGATATGGTACTCTTCCACTTGTTAGAGAAACTGGTGGATTAAAGGATACAGTTCAGCCTTATAATCAATATACAGGTGAAGGAACAGGATTTACATTTACTAACTTTGATTCTTATGATTTAAAGGAAGTTATGTATCTTGCTATCTACTTATATAACAATGAAAGAGAAATCTTTAATTGTATGATTAAAAAGGCTATGGAAAAGGATTATAGCTGGAAGAATTCAGCAGCTATGTATCTTGAATTATTTACAAATTTAATGAATAGCTAGGAAATAGGAGGAAAATATATGGAAACATTAGCTTTAATTTTAGCTGGAGGACGTGGTTCTAGATTAGATATCTTATCTGAAAAGCGTAGTAAGCCAGCTGTACCATTTGCTGGTAAATTTAGAATTATTGATTTCGCATTATCAAATTGTACAAATTCTGGAATTTACCAAATTGGTATCTTAACACAATACCTACCATTATCATTAAACGAGCATATCGGTGTAGGTAAGCCTTGGGATTTAGACAGACGTGATTCATTCGTAACGCTTCTTCAGCCTAACAACTCATGGTATGAAGGTACTGCAGATGCTATTAGAAAGAATATTGAATTCGTAAAGAGATATGCATCTAAGTATGTTCTAATCTTATCAGGTGACCACATCTATAAGATGGATTATTCAAAGATGATTGAGCAGCATAAGAAAACTGGTGCTGATTTAACAATCGCAGCAAAGATTGTTCCTATGGAGGAAGCATCTAGATTCGGTATCCTAGAAACTGATGAAACATTAAGAATTAAAAAGTTCGTAGAAAAACCAAAAGAGCCAAAATCAAATAAGGCATCTATGGGTATCTATGTATTCTCAACTCAAGCATTAATTGACGCTATTGAGGCTCATCCAGATATTAAAGACTTAGACTTTGGTATGCATATCATTCCTGATATGATAAAGAATAAGAAGGTTTATGCCTATGAATATTATGATTACTGGAAGGATGTAGGAACATATGATTCATATGTTGAAGCTAACCTTGAATTATGTCATGATACTTCATTAGATTTATATGACAGTAAGTGGAAGATTTATACTAAGTCTGAAGATTTACCTCCAGTTAAGGTAGGCGAAAAGGCAAACATTACTACTTCTTTAGTATCTAATGGTTGTCATATTGAAGGTACAGTTATTGAATCTGTATTATCTCCAGGTGTAGTTGTTGGTGAAGGCTCAACAATTAAGCATTCAGTAATCTTAAATGATGTAGTTATCGGTAAGAACTGCTGTATTGAAAACACAATTATTGATAAGGAAACAGTAATTGGTGATAATTCAAAGATTGGTTATGGTGATGATTACACTGCAAATAAGGATAATCCAAAGGTATTATCTTCTGGTTTAAATGTAATTGGTAAGAAATTAATTTTACCAGAAGGCTTAGTAGTAGAAAGAAATGTACGTATTTTCTCTTCTTCTAATCCTAAGGAATTAAATGTAAAGCATTTAAAATCTGGCGAAACATTAAAGTAAAGACGATGGTCACGAAAGTGACCATTTTTCTTTTTTTGATAGAATACTAATTATATTTATGATATAATTATTTAGTAACTCGGAGGATTAATCATGAACATTAAAGATTATATATATGACGTACCTAACTTTCCAAAGGAAGGAATAGTATTTAAGGATATCACACCTATCTGTGATAATGGTGAAGCATTCAAGTATGTAACAAAGGAATTAGCTAAATTTGCTAAGTCTTGCGGTGCTACTCATATCGTATCACCTGAATCAAGAGGCTTCATTTTTGGATGTCCAGTTTCTACAGAATTAGGTATTGGCTTTGTTCCTGTAAGAAAGCCAGGTAAGCTACCTAGAGCTGTTATTTCTGAGGAATACGAGCTTGAATATGGTAAGAATGTATTATGTATTCACGCTGATGCCTTAAAGAAGGGTGATAAGGTAGTTGTTATTGATGATCTTTTAGCAACTGGTGGAACATTAAAGGCTGCTATCAATTTAGCTGAAAAGCTAGGTGCTGAGGTAGTTGGTGTTGCATGTGTAATTGAATTATTAGGTCTTGGTGGTAAGGACGTAGTAAAGGGCTACAATTACAAGTGCTTAATTGAAGATACAGAGGAAATGTAACTAAAAAAGGGACTTAGTCCCTTTTAATTTTTATAAAGAAGTTCGCTTATCAACCTTTGGTTTAGCGTGTCTCTTCTTCTTATTCTTCATATCGTTTCTTTTTAATCTTTGAGCAAGCTCTTCTATTTGAGCTTGTCTTTTTTTCTTATATCCAGGCTTTTTCTCAGTCTTAGGAATATATTTAGCAGCTTCCTTCTGATAATCAGTTTTAGGCTTAATTCTTTGTGCTCTAGTATTTCTACCCTTATATTCTATTACCTCACCATTTTTAAGCTCGTAATATTTAGGCTTAATACCCTTAGCATTTAAATTATCTAAATATTCATCGTCTAATTCGTCATATAAAGAATATACAATACCATCTAGATGCATTCTTCCTGTTCTTCCTGATCTATGTAAATAGAATTCATAATCGGTTGGAAGCTCATAATTAATAATATGAGATACACCCTCAATATCAATTCCTCTAGCAGCTAGGTCAGTTGCCACAATAAATTGATATTTTAATGCTTTAGCATCATTTAATACTCTTTTTCTTTCTCTTGGTGATAAATCACCATGCATAGTTCCAACAAAATATCCAAGACTTGTTAATTTAGATGAAACAACATTAACTGTTTCCTTTTTATTAACAAAGATAATACATAAATATGGATTAATAGTTTCAAGTAATCCTACTAATACATCTAATCTATCCTTATGCTTAAGAGGTAACCATATATGATCAATCTTTGTATCATTTGTATTGTTAATATCAATCTTAGATACATTAGTCATATATTTCTTTAGGAAAGGCTCAATTGATATAGCTATAGTTGCACTAAAGAACATAAGCTTAGCTTCATTTGATACTGATAATACATTATCAACATCATCTAGGAAGCCTTCCTCAAATGTCATATCTACCTCATCTACTACTACATATTTAGATGTATAAACCTTTAAAGCATTTGTTGTTATAGATAAATCCTTAATCTTACCTGGAGTACCAATTACAATATGAGGCTGACTTTTATTTAATTTTTCTATTTCACGCTCTCTATCAGATCCACTTACAAATAATTTAATATTAATTGTCTTATCTGAAAATGAAGCAATATGCTGAGCCATCTTATAAATTTGAGTAGCTAGCTCTCTAGTTGGAGCGATAATAGTTGCGAAAATATCATTTGAATTAGGGTCTAAATCATTAAAAATAGGTATTAAGAAAGCGTGAGTTTTTCCAGAACCAGTTTTAGATTTAGCTAAAATATTCTTACCAGATTTAATTTCATTAAATACTTCCTTTTGAACAGGAGTAAACTCAGTAAACTTTAAATCATTTAAGGCTCTAACGATATAATCCTTTAATTCATATCCATCAAATTTCATATTTCAAACCTCCAATCTCATTTATTCTATCAAAACAAAATAAGAAAAACAAACTATTTTTCATTCTTTTTTATGAATAAAGCTTTATCTCCATATTTACTTTGGAATTCTTTAATCATTTTATTAATTTCATTTTCCTTTTCAAGCTTATCACTTATATTAAATAAGTTATGCTCAAGTGGTAATTCTTCCTTAGTTAATAAATTAGATACACCAATACCTAATAATCTATAATCCTTACCATCTATAAAATTATCCTCTAATAATTCCATAGCAATATCATTTATATAAATTAAATCATCAGTATATTCATTTAAGCTTCTTTGTCTTGTGATAGTATTAAATGTAGAATCTCTTAATGTAATAGTAACTGTTTTAGTAAAATATTTATATTTCTTCATTTTATTAACAACAGATCTAATCATCTTTCTTAGCTCTAGGGCACAATCCTCTATTAATACCTTAGGTATATCATATGTTTCAGATTCTGATATAGACTTAGAATCTGCATATCTATTAGGCTCTACTACATCACTAGATTTACCATTAATAGCGTTAGTTGCGTATTCATATGAATTAATACCAATTAAATCAATGATTTTATCCTTATTATTAATATCCATAAAATCACCAATTGTTTTAATACCATTTTCTATTAATCTAGGCCAAGTCTTTTTACCAATACCAAAAATATCAGAAACAGATAAAGGATATAATATTTTACTTACCTCTCTTTTTCTAATAACAGTAACACCTAATGGCTTTTTAATATCACTACCCATTTTAGCTAAAAATAATGTAGGTGCTATACCTATTGAGCAAGGTAGCTTATATTCTCCTAATAATCTTTCTTGGATTTCCTTAGCTATAACTAAAGGATGTCTTTTTTTAGAGGCCTCTGTCATATCAGCATATAATTCATCAATTGAAGCTACCTCTATTAAATCTGTATATTCCTTTATTAAATCTACAAATTTATGATGGTAATATTTATAATCATTAAAATTAGGCTGTATTATAATTAATCCAGGTAAAAGCTTCATTGCCTCATTTTGAGGCATTGCACTATGAATGCCATATTTTCTAGCCTCGTAGGAAGCTGTAGATAATACACCCTTTGTTGAGTTTTCTCTACCTATAGCAAATGCTTTTCCTCTTAATTCTGGATTTTTGATACAAGCAACGCTACAAAAAAAAGCATTCATATCAATGTGAAATATAATTTTTGCATGATTACTACCTTTTTCCACGTTACATCTTCCTTTTTTTCGAAATTTATATTATAATAATCTAGATTGATTAAATTATATCATTTTTTGGTTGGTAGGTGAAGATTGTGTCTAATAAGAAAAACAAAAACAAGAGTAAGAACAGTTTTTCAAGCAAATACGAGGTTGATAAAAAGGAAGATAGATATGACAACCCTGTAAAATCAAAAGCAGGTAAAATCATCATCGTAACTTTAGCATTCGCAATGATTGCAGGTTCAATTTTCGCTCTTGTATGGGCTATCGTAAACAGCATTTTACATTAATTTTAAAGCACCACAATGTGGCGCTTTTATTTTAGGAGTTATATGATTAAAATAGTAACAATTGATTTAGATGGTACATTATTTGATCCAGCGAAGAATGTATCAGAGGAAAATAGAATAGCAATCAATAAATGTAAGGAATTAGGCGTTAAAATTGTTCTAGCAACAGGAAGACCAATTTCTGGCGTAAAGCCCTTATTAGATGATTTAGGATTAAATACTAATAATGATTATGTAATCCTATATAATGGCGCTAAAATCATTAATTGTGGCACTAATGAGGTTATTTATACATCTAATATTTATGGTAAAGATGTTAAAGAATTATATGAAGAATCTAAAAGATTAAAGGTCTTCTTCCATGCCTTTAGAGTTAATGGTGAATTAATAACACCAATGCATAATCCTTATACTGATGTAGAGGCAACAATTAATAATGTTAAGGATAATTATCATGATATAGTATCATTAAATGATAATGACTTATTCTTAAAGGCGATGATGGTTGGAGATACTGATGACGTTACTAGAATAATGACTGAGGTAAATCCTAAATATAAGGAAGAATATTCAATGCTTAGATCATCTAGAATATTCCTAGAATTCCTAGAAAAGCATACATCTAAGGGTGAAGCATTAAAGGCTTTAGCTAAATATTTAAATATCAGTATTGATGAAACAATGGCAATTGGTGATGCCGGAAATGATATTCCAATGATTAAGGAAGCTAAGATTGGTGTAGCTATGGAAAATGCATTCCCAGAGGTATTAAAGGTTGCCGATTATATAACTTCTTCTAATAAAGAATCAGGAGTAGCTAAAGCTTTAAATAAGTTCATTATAGAAAAGTAAAAATGGTTCCAAATTGAACCATTTTTTATGCTATTCAACTACTTATTAGAAATTAATTCCTTGGCATGTTCAAGTGCATATAAAGAAATAGTATCTCCTGATAGCATCTTAGCTATTTCTTCTACTCTTTCTTCATTTTCTAAATACTTAAAATTAGTTTTAGTTCTACCATCAACTATATCCTTATAGATATAGATATGATTATCACCCTTAGCCGCTACCTGTGGTAGATGTGTAATACATAATACCTGTATTTTTTTAGATATATTATGCATCTTATTTGCTATCTTTAAGGCAGTCTTACCTGATACACCAGTATCTATTTCATCAAATACCTCTAAGGATATTGAATTATCATTTAATAAATATGTCTTTAGCGCAAGCATCATTCTTGATGCTTCACCACCAGATGCTACCTTAGATAAAGAATGTAGTGGTTCACCACTATTAAATGATACATAAAAATCTATAATATCTACACCATTATCGTTAAATATAGCTTTATTATAAAAATCAGAATAATCTACATCATTAAATTTTACCTCAAATTTAGTTGAATCTAAATCTAAATCAACACATTCCTTAACTATTGCTTTACTTAATTCAATAGACTTTTTCTTTCTATATTCAGTTAATTTAATAGATGAAGCTTTTAGCTTTTCAAATGATTTTTTTAATTCATTTTCCTTTTCCTTTAAAACCTCATCATAATTTAAGGCCATATCTATTTCAAGTGTAATTTCCTCTAAATGCTTTAAAAGCTCTTCTACACTCATCTTATATTTATCCTTAGCTTTATTAATATCATTTAATCTTTCTATAGATAAATTTAATTCATCCTGATCAAAATCTAAGCCTCTTATAGCCTTAGCTATATTATCTTTAATTTCAGATGAAATATAATATGAATCTAATAGCTTAGATGCCATATCCTTAAAATCCTTATCGTATTCAGATATATTTTCTAAGCTTTTAGCAGCATCATATAAGCTATCAATCGAAGACATTTCATTATTTAATACATCATATGCTGAATTTAATCCATTAGATATCTTATCAAAATTAGATAATCTTGAAACCTTTTCATTTAATTCATCATCAATACCTATATATAAATCTAGAGCTTCTATTTCTTCCTTTTCATACTTTAAGAAGTCTAGCTTTTGTGTTGCGTTCTTTTGATTCTTCTTTATCTTATCTACTACACTATAGGCATTATTATATTCATATAATGCTTTAATATATGAATCAGTAAGTTTATCAAATGTTTTATCATTTTTAGGATCTAAAAATGTTAAATATTCATCTGGATTAAATAATTTATATGTATCATTTTGAACATGAATATCTGCTAACTTTTTTGATATTTGTTTTAGAGATGTTAATGTGATATTTACATCATTAACCTTAATTGTATTTCTAGATTCAGTTATTTCTCTTACTATTTTAATAGTCTCGTTTTTTGGAATAGATAAGGATTCAAATAAATCATCAAGCTCATTATTATAATCAAAAATACCATAAACAATAGCCTTAGATTTACCATATCTAATCATATCTGAATCAGCTCTTGAGCCTAAAAGTAAAGATATTGTATCAATAATTAATGACTTACCCGCACCAGTTTCACCGGTTAGGACAGTCATTCCGTTATTAAAATTAATATTTAAATCTTCAATTATTGCAAAATCCTTTACATTAAGCTCTCTTATCATTTAAAACACTTCCTAAAAATGAAATAAAATTAATATTTGTTTTTATATTTCTTTTAATTAATGCTAAAAATTCCTTATTACCAGAACCACCAAGTATTGGTGATAATGCTAATTTAGATATACCTAAATTATATGAAGCTAATGCTTCATTTACGTTTTCTAATACCTTTAAATAGCTATTTCTATCCTTAACTATTCCACCCTTCATATTGAGCTTTCCTACCTCAAATTGTGGCTTAATTAAGCATACAAAGGTATTATCATCAGTTATATATTTTTCTATACCTGGAAGTAAATATTCTATACTAACAAATGATACATCCATAACAATATAATCTGTATATGGAATATCCTTTGCGTCTAAAATATTAGTATTTTCCATAGATATTACTCTAGAATCATTTCTTAATTTTTCATGAAGCTGATTAGTACCTACATCTACTGAATATACTAATCTAGCACCATGTTGAAGACTACAATCAGTAAATCCACCAGTTGAGGCACCAATATCTAATACAGTTTTATTATTAAATTCTAGATTAAATTCAGATATGGCATAATCTAGCTTATATCCACCTCTAGATACAAATGGACAGATGTTATTTGATATTTCAATAGAATCAGTATCCTTAACATCATATGATGATTTTGTAATAGCCTTACCATTAATTATTACATTACCATTTTCTATTTCTGCCTTAGCCTTATTTCTAGATTCAAAATAATTATTTTCTACTAAATATAAATCTAATCTCATATTAATTATTATCAGGGTTAAAGGCCTCTAAGCCAGATTCAGTCATCTTAGATACAACAAGCTTTTCATTTGAATTTAATATTTCAAAGCACTTCTTAGATAGTTCTAAGCCTTGTGTATATCCCTTTACAGCTTCCTCTAATGAAATATCTCTATTTTCTAATGATTTAAGTATTCCTTCTAATTCAGTTAAATATTCTTCAAAAGTTTTATTATTTTCCATTTTCTTTAACCTCCAATACCTTACTAATAATTGAACCATCAATTAATTTAGTTTCCATTATTGAATCCGCTTTAACATCATTAATTGATGTTACAATCTTACCTTCAGATTCACTAATAGAATAGCCTCTTTCCATAATAGAAAGTGGATTTTTAGAATCTAATTCCTTCTTTAATAATTCAAATCTATGCTTCTTCATCGTTAATATTTGATTGATAAGCATATTTAATCTCATTACATCTCCCTCTAATACCTCTCTTTTATGCTTCAAGGTATTAACAGGGTTTAATGCCTCTAATCTCTTATCTAGATTAGCTAAATACATTTTTCTTTCCTCAAAAATATATTTAGTTCTTTTTAGGATTTGATTTAAATCATAAATTATATTTTCCTTTAATACTCTAATATCAGGAGTTGCAAGCTCAGCTGCCGCTGTTGGAGTAGCCGCTCTTTTATCGGCAACGAAATCAGCAATTGTAAAATCAATTTCATGGCCTACTGCTGATATTACTGGTATATTACTATCGTAGATAGCATAGGCTACTACAGGCTCATTAAATGCCCATAAATCCTCGATTGAGCCTCCACCTCTACCAACAATTAGTACATCACAATAATTATCGAAATTAGCCTTCTTTATTTGAGCTACGATATTATCCTTAGCGTCATCACCTTGAACAATTGCTGGATATAGGATTACCTGACATAAAGGATATCTTCTTGAAATAGTATTTATAATATCTCTTATAGCCGCGCCTGTAGGTGATGTAATAACACCAATAGTCTTTGGAAATCTTGGTAAAGGTCTTTTATGCTCCGGATTAAAAAGACCCTTTTCAGCTAATTCCTTCTTTAGCTTTTCATAAGCTAAATATAAATCACCGATACCGTCATTTTTAATTTCAGTAACATTAATTTGATATGTACCTGATGGTTCATATACAGTAACCTTACCCTTAACGAATACCTTCATACCATTTTCAGGCTCAAATTTACACTTAGATGCATAGCTTGCAAACATAGTTGCAGAAATCTGAGAATTCTCATCCTTAAGTGTAAAATAAAAATGACCACGTGAATTATGCTTGAAATTAGAAATCTCACCTTCAAGCAAAACTTCCTCAAGATGGTGGTCATGGTCAAATTTATATTTAATATATTTAGTTAAAGCTGTAACAGTTAAATAACGTTCCTCTGCCATAAACATACTTCCTAAATTTTCTTACTTATATTATCTAGCAATCTATTATTAAAAGATGTTGCCTTATGATCTCCTTGATCAGAATATAGCTTTGTTATTTCTAATGCTTCATTAATAATAATTCTTCTATCTAGCTTATTTAATAGCATTTCACCTGTAGCTACTCTAATAATAGCCTTATCTACTAAATTTAATCTATCAATAGAATAATTAGTAATAGTTTCCTTAATAATACCATCAATCTTTTCAAGGTTTTCTGTTACATAATTTAATAATTCAATTGTCTCCTCTGAAATAGGGTCTTCACCTGCAATATTATCATTAAAAAAGCCACTTTTACCCATTGTAAGTGATGAATCAATGCTTATACCATTAAAGTCAGCAATATATATAATTTTCATAGCTTGAATTCTAGCTATTGATCTTTTATCTAATTTATTTTCTTCCATTGTAACACCTTGTCTTTCATTTAATTATTTTAACATAAAGGAAAAACTATTTAAAGAAAAAACTATTAGACAATATGATTATATAACAAGTTTTTTTGAGAAAATAGTGTTTCCATTTTGAAAAAAATTTAAATATTAACAAAAGAATATTCCCCTGCATTAAACAGGGGAATTTACATTCAAATTATGGATTTAATCTATCTGGTCCACGGAAGATAAACATAGAATCTTTAATGCCTTCATTGAATAAAATCATTGTGATTCTATCTACACCGATACCAAATCCACCATGAGGAGGACAACCATACTTAAAGAAATCAAGATAGAATTTAACATCCTCTTCTAATCCCTTTTCCTTACATTGCTCTAGTAATACCTCATATCTATGCTCACGTTGAGCACCAGTTGTGATTTCACAGCCCTTCCAAATTAGGTCATATCCACAAGGTACACCATTTTTATCTCTCATATGGTAGAATGCTCTGCATTCCTTAGCATATCCAGTAATGAATAAGAATTCATGACCAAACATATCCATAGAAAGCTTTTCAACTAAACGCTCACCCTCAGTTGTAAGGTCACCCTTCTCACTTTCAGGTACTGTATAGCCATATCTCTTCTCTAATTCATCATAAACATCATGTAAATCCATTACAGGGAATGGAAGCTTTGGAACAATTACATCAATACCAAATGTTTCCTTAATTTGCTTTCCATACATCTTCTTTACTTTCTTTAATGCGTAATTTAGCATTCTTTCTTCCATATGCATTACATCCTTAAATGAATTGATGTATGAGAACTCTAAATCGAATCCTGTAAATTCTGTTGCGTGCTTTCTAGATGCGAACTTCTCAGCTCTAAATACTGGACCTGTCTCGAAAATTCTTTCAAAGCCAGCAGCCATAGCCATTTGCTTATAGAATTGTGGTGATTGTGCTAAATAAGCATTTCTATCGAAATAATCTACCTTAAATACACCAGCACCAGATTCAGATTCAGCACCAATTAGCTTTGGTGTATGAATTTCAATGAAATCCTCATTTAATAAGAATTCTCTACATGCATTTACGAAGCATGATTGAGTCTTAAACATTAATGTATTCTTATCAGTTCTTAAATCAATCCATCTATAATCGATTCTTAAATCGATATTAGTTTCCTCTCCCTTAGGAGCTACAATTGGAGATGGCTCTGCGATAGATGAAATGATCTTTAGCTTATCTGGATACATTTCCATTCCATTTAATTTTACATATTCACTCTTTACAATTGGACCTACTGCCTCAATTACAGTATCAGTTGTAATAGATGCAAGCATTGCATCCCAATTAGGGTGCTTACTCTTTTCAATTGTAATTTGTAGCTTACCAGAAACATCTCTTAAAACAATGAAGCACATTGCCTTCTTATTTCTAATTGATTCAACAAATCCAGCAACCTTATTATTAGCACCTAAAGTGATATCCTTAAGCATTACTCTTTTTGTTGTATTACCCTTTTTAATTGTTGCCATATAAATTCCTCCTACTTCTTACTACAGCCTAATGCATTTATCTTTGTAATTATATATGCATATACATCAACAATCTTAATTGTCTCTTGCTCATCAGTTTCATTATTCTTAATATTGATTTCGCCCTTTTCAAGCTCATCATCACCTAAGATTAAAGTAAATTTAGCATTATTCTTATCAGCCTTTTTAAATTGAGACTTCAAAGAACCACCTAAATAATCCATATCAGTAGATAAGCCACCAATTCTTAAAACATTATTTAATCTAATAGCTTCCATCTGTGCATTCTTACCTAAGGCAATAATATAAGCATGAATTTCATCAGGCTTAGCTAGTTTCTTACCATTTAGGTCAGTAGCTAATAATAATCTTTCAACACCAAATGCCATACCAACACCAGGAGTCTTAGGACCACCTAAATCAGAAATTAAATTATCATATCTACCACCAGCACCAATAACATTTTGAGCACCAAATTCAGGTACATTAACCTCAAGCTCAAATACTGTGTGAGAATAATAATCTAAGCCTCTAACTAAATTATCATCAACAACATATTTTAAGTCTAATAGATCTAAACCAGCTAATACCTCTTTAAATCTATCCTTAGAATAATCATTTAAATATTCATTAATCTTTGGAGCTGTCTTAAAGAAATCCTTATCTCTATCTACCTTACAGTCTAAGATTCTTAATGGATTCTTCTCTAATCTATTTAAGCAATCCTCACAAAGACAATCCCTATATTTAGAGAAATGATTAATTAATACATTCTTATAAGCACTTCTTGATTCCTCATCACCAAGTGAATTAATCTTTACAGTAACATCCTTTAAGCCTAATGCTCTAATTAATGTAGCACCTAAAGAAATAACCTCAACATCAATAAGTGGAGAATCACTACCTAATGCCTCAACTCCGAATTGATTGAATTGTCTATTTCTTCCCTTTTGAGGACGCTCATATCTAAACATAGGTCCCATGTAGAATAATTTAGATACAGGATTTTCTACATATAGCTTATTTTCAACAAATGCTCTAGCAACACCTGCAGTTCCTTCTGGTCTTAAGGTAATACCTCTATCAGATCTATCCTTAAAATCATAAGTTTCCTTTGTTACCATATCAGATGTATCATTTTGATCTCTATGGAAAACATCACTAGATTCAAATATAGGAGTTCTAATCTCCTTATAATTAAATAATTTACATATCTTTCTAATAGTATCCTCTAGCTTTGCCCACTTAGGAGATTCATTAGGTAAGATATCATATGTTCCCTTTGGCTTTGTAATCATTTCTTAATCCTCCATATAATCATTTTTATAAATTGAATAGTATTTACCTAATTTATAAATACCTTCATTAACCTCAATCATTTCTTCCTTTTCGTAAGAAAAATTGAATTTATTAATTAAATTAATGCATCTAACATTATCATTTAAGGTAGCTATTACTATCTTATCTACCATTAAATGGTTAAAGCCAACCCAAATTACCTTTTTTAAGGCTTGAGTCATAATTCCTCTTCCAGAGCAATCTTCCTCCAAAAAAAAGCCAATTTCGATTGAATTATTAAATTCATTATAGGTATGATATTCAATCAAGCCTATCATTCTACCACCTAATTCAATTGCATAACCAATAGGTAAGCCATCAAGTGGTCTTTTTAAATATATTTCATCTAGGGTATATAAGGCCTCATTTATATTTTTATATGGTCCCCAATTTAGGAATTCACACATTTTAGGATTACTACCAATTCTAAATAAATCAACAAAATCACTTCTTCTTAATTCTCTTAATATTATGTTTCTAATCTTAATAGTTGGTAATTTTGTTTCCATATAAAAAAGTCCCTATAACATTAAAGTTATAAGGACGATATAATCGTGGTGCCACCTTATTTCGGTATAAATACCCTCATTATCCTTTAACGCAGGAATACGTCCTAATCACAGGCTCTCAAAAGTGTCATCATGAACTATTTATCTGATCTTTCACCATCCATCAGTCGCTATAATAAAATCATTCAATCATTCTTTATCTCAGATTTATAAAAATACAAAAGAATTATACCATTTTAATATATTTTAATCAATATTGATTAAGCAACTAAATCAGTATCAATATCCTTATTCTTTTTTTCTTCCTTATCATCCTCAAACTCATCATAATCGCCATCTACATCTTCATATTCAGCATTTTCAAGCTCAAGCTCGATTTTCTTAAAATCAAGATTGTTATAATCAATATTCTTAATAGTAGATGTCATATAATTTAAGAATGTTTCAATATCAGATTTAGACTGAATATCGGCAGGGTCATCATATAACCCTGGCTTTTTACCTAAATCTGTATCATCTAATGCTTTATTTCTTATTGGGTCAAAAGTATTAACAATTAAATCATATTCGATATGTAATTCATCTAATGTCTTCTTTAAAATAGATAAGATATCACCATTATCAGCTAATAATCTTTCAGGCATAAATCCTACATTATCAAAGATATCATCTAATAAGCCAAAGATTACATCCTTATAAGTGCTTCTTGCACTAGTAATATATCTAATATTAACCATCTTATTAGGAACCATATATGTTAATATTAATGGTCTTACATTAGTTTCCTTTATTACTAAAGGATAATATGAAGCAAATAAATATGCCTCACCTAAATATGTTCTATTTTTACATTCCTCAACAAATTTCTTATTTGCTTTATAATTTTTAACCTTATATTCAAAGTCTGGACTTCTTACAAAGCTTACCTGATATTCTAGAGTTTCTCTATCAATAAATGAATCAGCGATTCTATTAGTGTCTATCGCAGCCATTAAAGATGTAAAATCATTTTTAATTAATGAATCCATATAATCTAAATTTTCAAATACAGATTCTAATTCAGCTATAGTTGGCTTTCTTCTTCCCTTACCATAAGTATATTTATAAATTAATAGGTTATCTTCCTTTTTAATTTTATAATTTAAGCTATGAATATAATCTCCATCTTCCTTAGTTAGAGCATCAGATGGTAATAGCATTAATATAATTCCATCTAATTCTAAAAATCTATCATATTTTTTAGGTAAATTTAATGAATCAGATAAATAATTTAATCCATCTGTAGAATTATATATTTCTATAGCATTATATCTATTATAAAAATTAGTAACAAAACGACAAACTATTGGGGTATCATCATCAAAGGTATTTACAAATAATAAATGGTCAGTAAATGTATCAAATGATAAATCCCTCTTAAATTTGTTTATTAACTTTTTGATTGAGTCATATAATTCCTTAAACTCAGCCATGATATCACTACCTTTTATAAACAATTACTCTTTTAATTCCGTATTCCTTATTCTTAATTAATTCCATATCCTTATAAGTATCAGGATATTTTGATTCCTTACCCATTTCAAATACTATTTCACATTTATCCATTAATAAAGGATAAATATCATCTAATATTTCTTCTATATTATCCATCTTATATGGTGGGTCTAATATAACTAAATCATATTTATGCTTATCAGTTTTAACAAATTCCTTATAATCTAGATTATAAAATGAAGCATCCTTAATTCCTAAATTCTTACAATTTTTTTTAGCACATTCTAAGGCATTCTTATTTAAGTCATTCATTACGATATGCTTCGCACCTCTAGAATATGCCTCTATTGCCATCGCACCAGACCCAGTAAATAAATCTAATGTACACTCTGAATCAATGTATGGTCCTATCATATTAAAAATAGCACCTCTAACCTTATCCTGAGTTTCTCTTGTAGTATCAAGATTAGTCATTTCAATTATTCTATGTCTTAATGTCCCAGCAATAATTCTCATAAGAATACTCCTATCTTAATTTTTTATCTACTAATCTAAATGTTAATGTCTTATTTGCAAGCTTTACCTTTTTATCTGTATTAAAGAATCTTAAGGCATCACTATTAACTTCAAAATATGTTCTTGTTTTATCAGTCTTAATTTTACCAAAATGCTCACGATGAATTTTTAATTCATCATGTAATGTATTTACTAATAAATTGGGCTTTATCTTATCAGCTTCACCTAAATTGACCTCTAATACACTAAAGCCAGATTCCTTCTTTTCCTTTTTTAGCTTTCCATCCTTACCGCGAGGGCTTTCCTTCTTATTGGCCTTTCCCTTAGAATCACTCTTACTTCTTGATTTAGAGTCACCCTTAGCTCTAGAGCTAAATGTCATAATTTCAGGGTATTCCTTAGTGTATTTATCAAATGCCATTGCGATTAATCCTCTGATTAATGGAATTGGGTCATTTGATTCTTTAGAAAATTTCATAATCATCTTATCAAATTCATTATTATCTTTATTATTTTCAATTGATTCTCTTATTGAAAAATATAATTTCTTTTGATGATTTTCTCTAATCTTATCAACAGATGGTATTTCATGAGGTGTCATTGTAGAGTGAGTATATTTTTCTAAATCTCTAATTCTTGACGCTCCTCTTGATGTTGCAAGAGTAATTGAAGTACCACTTCTACCTGCTCTTGCAGTTCTACCAATTCTATGAACATATAATTCATTTTCATTTGGAATATCATAATTGATTACACAATCGATATCATCAATATCAATACCTCTAGCAGCTACATCTGTACAAAGTAGAATATCTACTGAGCCAGATCTAAATTGAGACATTACTCTATCTCTTAAGGCTTGCTTTAAATCACCATGTAAGCCTTCAACTCTATATCCCTCATTTTGTAAAAATACTAATAGCTCATCAACCATAGCCTTAGTATTACAGAATACCATTATATGCTTAAATTCATAAAAATCTAATAATCTAACTATTAAATCACGCTTAGAATCCTTCTTACAATAATATACCTGTTGATCAATAGCATCTACTGTTAATTGCTTAGCCTCGATTTGGACCTGTAAAGGATTCTTCATATATTTAGTGGCAACCTTTTTAATAAATGGTGGTAGGGTTGCTGAAAATAAAGCTGTTTGACGATTTTCTGGAACCTTATTTAAAATAGTCTCTAAATCATCCTCAAAGCCCATTTTAAGCATTTCATCAGCTTCATCTAATACTAGATAGGTTACATTAGAAAAATCAATATTACCCTTATTTAATTGGTCTATGATTCTTCCTGGTGTACCAATAATGATATCTGGTTTAGCCTTAAGCTTTTTATTTTGAATCACATATGATTCTCCACCATAGATTGCACAAGATGATAGCTTAAAATTAACTAAAAGCTTATCAATCTCATTTTTAACCTGAAGAGATAGTTCTCTAGTTGGACATAAAATTAAAGCTTTAACAAATCTATTTGTTTTATCTATATTCTCAATAAGAGGAATTGAATAAGCAAACGTCTTACCAGTACCAGTTTGGGCACCACCGATTAAATCATTCCCTTCCTTTAATAAAGGAATAGATTCCTTTTGAATTGGTGTAGGTACCAATATATTTTCTTTATTTAATGCATCAATTATCTCTTTAGATAAGTTTAATAATTCAAATTCGTTATTCATAATAATCTCTCTTTTTTAAAAAATTAAAGGGTGGACATTTCCACCCTAAGTTTACCATTTAAGTCTAGGAAGGTACGTGAGAGAACTAAGTCTGACACGATGGCGGCCTCTGTCTAGCAATAATTAGGATTCCCAATTTAATGGGCCTTCAACACATAAATACTCTCAGCTGCCTTATAAATTATTTTGAGCTCCACGGTCTTCTTCCTAGTAGCCCTATTATAATTCATTTTTAAAATAAAAGCAAGTTGTTATGCGTAAAAGCCAACACCTAGGTATGACATAATTATTGATAAAAGACCTGCAAGTACCAATAAGCCTGCCACAATTAGCATAATTGAATCCCTTGTATCATCAGCATATTTCTTTTGACCAAAGAAAGGTAAAATGAAGGCGATGACACCAATACAAGCTAATACAATTGCTAAACCAAAATGATTGAAAAAGTATGGTACATCACTACCTGAAAATACAAAATATAATAAGAAGGCACCTACTGTTACTGAAATAGCTGCCATAACAGCTACAACTGCCATAAATATAATTTTAGTTTTCTTATCTAACATGTAATTACCTCCAAAAATCAAAGCAATTATACCATATCTTTTTATTTTTATAAAGAAAAATAAATGGGTTCAAACTAGAACCCATTATTTTATCCTACTTTGATAAAGCAGCGATTAAATCTGCCTTCTTCATTGTGCTAATTCCACTAATACCAGCAGCCTTAGCCATTTCCTTTAATTCAGCAACAGTCTTAGAATTTAAGTCCTCAGCAGCAGCTGCCTTAGGAGTCTCAACCTTAGCCTCTACCTTAACAGCCTTTGGAGCTGCCTTCTTAGCTGGAGCAGCCTTAGCTTGTGCAGCCTTTTCAGCCTTAGAAGCTGTAGTTAATACTACTACATTCTCAGTATTCTTAGCCTTAGGAGCAGCCTTCTTAGCTACTTCACATAATGCAGCAAATCCAGCTGGATCGTTAACTGCCATATCAGCTAACATCTTTCTGTTGATTACTACATCAGCGTTAGATAAACCATTGATGAATTGGTTGTACTTTAAACCATTTAATTGAGCAGCAGCATTGATTCTTTGAATCCATAACTTTCTGAACTCTCTCTTGCGTTGCTTTCTATCTCTGAAAGCATATTGTAATGAACGCATTACTTGTTCATGTGCTGTCTTATATAATGTATGCTTTGATCCATAGTAGCCCTTAGCTAACTTTAGAACAGCCTTACGTCTTCTTCTTGTTGTATATCCACCTTTAACTCTTGGCATAATCTATTTCCCCCTATATCTTACTTCATATTAGAGATTAATGACTTAATTCTCTTCTCATCTGTTGGATGAACTAAAGCACTCTTAGATAGATCTTTGTTCTCCTTATGTGTCTTATTTGTCTTTAAGTGACCTGTATAAGCGTGACCACGCTTAATTTTTCCTGTACCTGTGATTTTGATTCTCTTCTTTAAACCACTATGTGTCTTCTGCTTTGGCATTTTAATTTACACTCCTTCTAATTTTCTTTCTTTTCTACTTTTGGTGCTACAACTGCAAATAATGATCTACCATCTAACTTAACTGGTGATTCAACTGTTGTGCAGTCTGCTAATGATTCGATAAACTTGTTAATAACTTCAACACCAATTTCTTGATGTACAATCATACGACCCTTAAATCTTAAGGTAATTTTTACCTTATTTCCCTTCTCAAGGATTGTTCTTGCCTTCTTAGCCTTAGTTTCGAAGTCATGCTTCTCAATAACAGGTGAAAGCTGAATTTCCTGTACAACAATAATCTTTTGGTTCTTCTTCATTTCCTTTAGCTTCTTTTGTTGTTGGAAGCGGAATTTAGAATAATCCATAAGCTTTGCAACTGGTGGGTTAGCATCTGGTGAAACAAGAACAAGGTCTAAACCTCTATCATCTGCTTCTTGTAATGCTTTTCCTCTTGTTAATACTCCAAGTTTTTCTCCCTGGTCAGTAATAACTAGCATTTCCTTTACACGAATTTGATCATTAATGATTGCTTCGTCTTTCTTTTGCTTGTTAATACTAAACACCTCCTAAGTAATTATAAATAAAAATGAGGGCATAATCGAATACACCCTCATAATAATCAGAAATAAAATAATTTATAAATCAATCATTTTCTAGTGACCATTTGCCTACCAACTTAATATCAATCAGGCGAGAAACAGGTGTTTCTTCTTTCCACATATTTATTAAACAACGATATTTTACAATTTTAACATTACATTGTCAACAACTTTTTTATATTATTTTTAAATCCTTTACATTATACACTGAAAAATATAGAAATGACAATAAGATAATCCAAATTATACCAACTAATACTCCATTTGATAGGAAGGCATTGCTAGAATAATCTATTACAGGAATAAATGTAGATAATATATTTTTTATTTTATTCATAGAATGCATCAAAGATTTAGCTATAACAAAAACAAATAATAATGACATAGGAATAAAGATGGTAGGTATTATTGTAGCTACACATATTTCAAGCATAAGTTCAAACAATGTTATTAGCATCAATGAGCCAATTAGACTTAAATCACTAATTTCAGTTTTATATAAATCATATTTTAATAGTGGTATTAAATATAATACTAATACCTCAAATAATATTATACCTAATACAACAATTATTAAAGCACATACCTTAGATATACAGATTGCATATCTTGGAACATATGATACAAATAATGAATCAAATGAAATTGAATTAATTATTATTGTAATAACTAATGTAGTTATAATAATACAATTAAATACCTGAACAACAAATAATGATTGCTCAAAATATGAATTATGAATATCCTTAAAGCCAAGTAAATAATCTGTCTCCTTAAGGCTAGGATTAGCAATCACAAATAAAATAGTTACCATTAATATTAATGAAATTAATAAAACAATTAATGTGGTCTTTTGAAAAATATAATTTAGGTATAAGGATATTAGTGATGAAATCTTATAATTCCTTTTCTTCTCCATCATCTATTTCCTCCTTCTTTTTTCTTTTTTGCTTAGCATTTATAAATCCATCCTTTATATCAAATACTGTAGGCTTAAGCTCATTAAATAAATTCTTACCATGTAATGACATAATAATTATTTTACCCTTATCAATATACTCCTTAATAATATCCTTAACTAAGTGCTTCGCAAATTCATCTAAGCCATCTAATGGCTCATCAAGCACATAACAATCAGCCTCATTATATAAGACCTGTAATAAACCTAGTTTTTGTTGATTACCCTTAGATAAATCTCCTATTCTTTTATTTGGAATTTGAAATTTAGAAATTAGCTCATCACTTGAATCCTTTATTCCATACATATTTAAAATACTATCTACATATGCCTTAGCCTTCATAAGCTTAGGCATATTAAATTTATCAGGAAGATATGATATAGATACATCCTTTTCTATTCTTCCCTCACTCTTATAAATAACACCACATAAAACCTTTAATATGGTTGATTTGCCAGAGCCATTAATACCCTGAAATACATATAGCCCTGGATTTGACATATCGATAGTTACAGAATTAAATACAATATGCTCTCTATATTTTTTAGATACATTTGTTAGCTTAAGCATTTATAAATTCCCCCTTTACGAAAGAATTCTTATATTTATCTACAATTGGATCTGTAGTCATAAATGACCAATTATCAAAATAATAGCTTACATTATCAAGCTTAATTACAAAATAGCCTGATCTTGTAAAATAATTAGATACATATCCTAGTGGTATAAACATAGTTTTAGATTTTAATCCTGCTAAATAATCCTCTTCTACCTTATTAGGATTATAATTTAGAACATAATCATCAATATCTATTTCATTATCTAGCTTAGTATCAAATAATATTCTAGATAGTGTTCCATAGGCCATACCACCTATTCTAAATTGATTTATATAATCATAATCCTTAGAAAGTGATAAATTTATTCCACATAAATTATTATTTGAAAATGAACCTGATAATTTATCTAAGGCTATTAGTGGTAAATAATTAGGATTAAGTATGGATAATGAGCCTAAATCTAATACTAGCTTATAGGATCCATTGATAATAACTAGATTAAAGGTTTTACTTATATATTCTGTATCAGTAAGATGTGGTATTTTTGCTTTATATTTACATAAATAATATTCACCATATGGAGTAATTTCACATTCTACATCATCTAAATCAAATGATTGAGAATCTAATTTAATTTGATAGCTATTTAATTTAGGATATGAAATTAATGGCTTATCAGTTTTAGATATTATATTAAAATTCATATATCTATCACTTGATTCAACATATGAATAATTTTCCTTTATAGTATAAAATTCAATATCGATTTTCTTATTACTTCCAATTACAATAACTAGGATTGAGCCTAGAAATAATAAGAAATAAATTGGTATTAATATCTTTTTCATAATGACCTCTTTTCAAGCTCAGCATATTGGCTTTGTAATGTTACAATTTCAAAGCATCCATAGCATACTCTAATCCAGAATCTATATAATTCAACAACTCCATTAGTAACTGAAAGGCTTCCCTTAGTAACAACCATATATTGTGAATTTGGCTCTACTGTTATAGATAGCTTTCTAGTTTCCTTAGTTGAGGTTGTGGTTGAATTATTATATTCAACACCCGCCTTAGCACTTGCCTCTGCCTTAATCTTATTTAGGGTACCTGAGCCAGAGGCTGAAACTGAGCCTGATGAAGAAAATGACACCTTAGTATTTGTTTCAACACTATAATTTACATCTAATGTAATATCAGTGTTACCAGTATTTTCCATACACTCCTTTACAGATGCTATATAGGATGCTTGAACATTTTGGTTTTCAACAACGATATAAACACCAAAGAAATGAGTTTCAGTATTATCTAAAAGCTCATCCCATTCAGCCTGTGTCCAATTTTTTATAAGCTTACCTGATGACATTATGATTTCCTGATATGTTAAATAATCAGAGACATCATTTTCCTTTGCGTATGGCTCAATAAAATTATTACAAAAGATAATTATTGTTAATATCATGCCTATTAATAATTTTTTCATGCGTAGTCCTCCTATTTATCTTTCATATAAGTAATATGAGGCACCACATGCCAAAAAATTGAAAAAAATTTAAAAATTTTTTAATTTTTTTATGTACAAAAAGAAAAAAGGCTATTTTTTAGCCTTAATTCTTATAAATTATTATATGACAATAATAAATCTACGATGCTTTCCATAAATGAAGAATCAATTTCTTCTGCCTTACCAGAATCTATTAATTTTGCAAATTCTGGATTAATAGGCATAGAGCCTAAAGCTAGAATATCATATTCATTTGCTACATCCTCTAGCTTTGATTCACCAAATGGATAAATCTTATTCTTGCAGCAAGAGCATTCCATATAACTCATATTTTCTACTAAGCCTAATACTGGAACATTCATCATGTTACACATGTTTACTGCCTTACCAACAATCATCTTTACTAAATCCTGTGGAGTTGAAACAATTACTGCTCCATCTACCGGAATGCTTTGGAATACTGTTAAAGCAACATCTCCTGTTCCTGGAGGCATATCGATTAATAAATAATCTAGCTCATCCCAGAAAACCTCACAATAGAATTGCTTTATTACATTTCCAAGCACTGGACCTCTCCATAATACTGGTTGTGTAGGATCTTCTAATAATAAATTAATAGACATAACCTTAACACCATTATTTGATACAGGTGGATACATTAATTCCTTATCACCTCTTACATCTGGTACGATACCAAATGATTTTGGAATTGATGGTCCTGTAATATCTGAGTCTAAAATACCAACCTTAAAGCCTCTTTTGCTTAGGTTAACAGCAATCATAGATGTAACAAATGATTTACCTACACCACCCTTACCAGATACAACTCCGATAATGTGCTTAATATTATTTCTACCATTTGTTACAAATTGCTGTGGCTTTTTATGACCAAATTTTTCTTCTATAGCCTTATCTAATTCATCAGCCATTTTAAATCACCCTTATTTATTTTTTTCTTGTTCTTCCTTTAATGCCTTATCCTTATTATGGATTTCAACTAATAAATCATCTATATGATTACCATAATCTAATGATGTATCTCTCTTGAAGATTAAATCAGGCATTTTTCTAGCCTTAAGCTTTTTAGCAAGCTCACTTCTTAAATAGCCCTTGCAATCATCTAAAGCCTTTTGGAAGGTTTCTTCCTTACCAGAATAGAAAGTATAATATACTGTCATGAAAGATAAATCTCTAGTGATTCTAACCTCAGTAACTGTTATACTTCCAAGCTTTTGATTCTTAGCATCATTTCTTAGAATAAGTGATAATTCTCTTAAAGCTAAAGATTCTAATCTTTCTAATGATACTCCCATATTATCTTGGAATCTCCTTCATTACAGAGAATTCAATAATATCATATTCTTTAATATCATTGAAATTTTCGATTTGACAGCCACATTCGAAGCCAGCCTTAACTTCCTTAACATCATCCTTAAAACGACGAAGTGAAGCTAATTTACCCTCAAATACAACGATTCCTTCACGAATAATACGTACTAATGAATTTCTTTCTACAACACCATCAGTAACATAGCAACCAGCGATTGTACCAACCTTAGAAATCTTGAATGTACTTCTAACCTCACAAGAGCCAGTAACAACCTCTTCATAAACTGGATCTAGCATACCCTTTAGGGCAGCCTCGATATCCTCAATTACCTTATAGATGATATTATATAATCTAATTTCTACACCCTTAGTAGCGGCAGCCTGTCTAACTGGTGCCATAGGACGTACATTGAAACCAATGATAATAGCATTAGATGCCTCTGCTAATACAACATCAGTATCAGTAATAGCACCAACTGATGCACGTATAATATTAACAGTTAAATCCTCAACATTAATTTTTTCTAAAGAAGCCTTTAATGCTTCTACAGAGCCTTGAACATCGCCCTTAATAATTAAATTTAATTCCTTCTTAGAAGAATCAGCATCCTTAAACATTTCCTCTAAAGATGTAGCCTTCTTAGCTGAATTTTCCTCAACCTTAGCCTTTTGTGCTCTAGCCTCTGCTGTTTCTCTAGCTAAACGCTCATCAGCAAATACCATGAACTTATCACCAGCCATAGGAACCTCAGTTAAGCCTGTAACCATTACAGCTGTAGATGGCTTTGCCTCTTGATATCTTGAATGACGGTCATCCTCCATTGTACGGATTCTACCCCAAGTATTACCAACAGCAACAACATCTCCAACCTTTAATGTACCATTTTGTACTAATAATGTAGCAACAGGACCTCTACCCTTATCTAATTGTGCTTCAATTACAGTACCAATAGCTAAACGGTTAGGATTTGCCTTTAAATCCTTCATTTCAGCAACAAGCTGAATCATTTCTAATAATTGGTCAACACCTTGACCCTTTAAAGCAGAAATTGGAACGAAAATAGTATCTCCACCCCAAGCCTCAGCTAATAAATCAAAATTAGCTAATTCCTGCATTACTCTATCTGGATTAGCAGTGGGCTTATCCATCTTATTTACAGCAACAATGATAGGGCACTTAGCAGCCTTAGCATGTGCTATAGCCTCTTCAGTTTGAGGCATTACACCATCGTCTGCAGCAACTACTAATACAACGATATCAGTAATTTGAGCACCACGTGCACGCATAGATGTAAATGCGGCATGTCCTGGTGTATCAATGAATGTAATAGGGAATCCGTTATGATTTACCTGATAAGCACCAATGTGCTGTGTAATTCCTCCAGCCTCACCCTTTACTACTCTTGAGCTTCTAATTGTATCAAGTAGTGTTGTTTTACCATGGTCAACGTGACCCATGATTGTAACAACTGGTGGACGTGAAACTAAATCAGCCTCATCATCAACAATCTCCATTTCATCAAATCTAGTAGCATCAGTGATTACTTCATTCTTAAGCTCATATCCAAAATCCATAGCGATTAACTCAATAGTCTCTCTATCAACTGTTTGATTTTGTGTAGCCATTATTCCTAGCTGCATTAACTTCATAACGACCTGAGCATTAGTCTTACCCATACCAGCTGCGATATCAGCAACTGTCATATCAGGCTTGTAAACTAACACACCCTTCTCAGCTTGAGCTTCCTTTTTCTTACCCTTATTAACAGGAATATTTGAAGTTCTTGTTTCCTTTTTTGTGCTTTGCTTTGCCACCTTAATCACCTTCTCTTTCTTAATTATTTCAATATCTTTACAAAATTCATGCTAGTGATTCCAAAAACCATTCTACCAGTTTTACCAATAGCCTGATTTAATTCACTAGAGGAATATTTGTCACAAACCTCCACATTATAAAACTTTGCCTTATCATTTATAGCCTTCTTAGTATTATTTGAAGCATCATTGGCTAAGAATATGTAGAATACCTTTTTACTTCTTAAATATTCTTCTACAATCTCTTGACCAGTTACTAAGGCACCAGCTCTCATACAAAGGCCTAAATTATTTAAAATTTTATCCATTTAGCATACCAATAAGCTCATCATAAATAGATTCAGGAACAGAAACCTCAAGCTTTTTATCTAAAACCTTAGTTTGCTTAGCCTTTAGAACAATGTCCTTATCCTTCTTTAAATAAGCTCCTCTTCCGTTTGCCTTACCCTTAGGATCAACAATAACATTTCCCTCAGGAGTTCTTACTATACGGAATAAATCCTTCTTTTCACATACTTCCTTAGAGCAGACACAAGTACGTAAAACAACCTTTTTATTATTCATTATCAATATTGAAAAGCTTTAATAAGCCCTTCTCATATGCCTCAGAAGTTGGCATAATATCAATTTTCCAACCACAAGATTGAACAGCAAGTCTTACATTCTGTCCGCTCTTACCAATTGCAAGAGATAGCTGCTCATCTGGAACAACAACCTTAGAAGTCTTATCCTTAACATTAACCTCTAATACTGCAGTAACAGATGCTGGTTGTAAAGAATTCTTGATTAATTCTTCAGGATTTTCATCCCACTTATATAAATCAACCTTTTCTCCACATAATGCATCAACAATCTTCTTAATTCTTTCTCCGCCAGTACCAACGCATGAACCAATAGCATCTACCTGTGGATCATTAGAGAATAATGCAATCTTAGATCTATCGCCTGGGTCACGAGCAATACCCTTGATTTCGATGATACCAGACTTGATTTCTGGAATATAGTTTTCCATCAATCTAGTTACTAAATTACGGTCGCTTCTTGAAACAGAAACCTTAGGGTCCTTAGAAGTTTGCTCAACCTTCTTAATATAAACTCTAATATTGTCACCAATTTCAAAATTGTCGTTAGCAAGCTTTTCTGAAACAGGAAGGCTAGTTACAACATTATAACCTAAATTTAAAGTAATATACTTATCAGTAATATTAGTTACCTCAGCGATAACCATTTCGTTTTCTAATTCCTTGAAATGCTCATAAGCAATTTCTCTTTGACGAGTTCTCATACCTTGAGTATAAACGCTCTTTACAGCACCAATTGCTGTTCTAGAAAGATTCTTAATATTCTCTTGCTTAGTGATGATATCGCCAACCTTAGCAGATGACTTAATAGCCTTTGCCTCAGCTAGAGTAATCTTAGCAATAGGATTCTCCTCTTCCTCGTCTAATTCCTCGTTTTCTAATTCTTCCTCAGTAGGTAATTCATCAACTACCTGATAAACACCATATAATAAAATTTCATTCTTTTCAGGGTTAATATCTACCTTACAAGAAGAATGACCATAAATCTTCTTGAAAGAGTTAACTAAACCCTTAGCAAAGTTATCATATACGTCTTGTACTGAAATACCCTTGCTCTCAGCAACTTCCTTTGCATTTTCGAAAAAAGCCTTGTTAATCATTTTTAATTTTCCTCCTAAATTTTAACAGCAAGTCTTATTAATTTAATTTCGTTTTTATTAATGATAAAATTCTTAAATCTTCCCTTTAAATTACATCTTATGGTTATTGTATCGGAAGTATTTTCTAGAAATTCACCCTCATATTCCATATCAGAGGTATTAATATGAATATATTTTCCTACTGCCTCTTCTATTTCCTCTTCATTATCTAAGGTTCTTTCAGCACCTCTAGATGATACCTCTAAGAAATATTCTGGCATATCAGAATCATATTTATCTAGCTTAGAAGATAAATACTCATTTGCAGCACCTAGCTTATTAATATCAATTCCACCCTTTTTATCAAGGATAACTCTTAATATTAAATTGCCGTCCTCCTTAACTAAATCAACACTATAAAATATTAAATCGTGCTCCTTTAGATAAGGATCTAGTATGTCTTTACATATTTTAATATCCAAAAAATCTCCTCCAATCAAATAAATAAGAGAGGTCACAAAACCTCTCTTAAAACCAAATCTAGAATTATTATAATATATATTATTAATAAAATCA
>JAFSJY010000057.1 GCA_017449215.1 Acholeplasmatales bacterium
ATTTTGAAACATCAGAATATAGATTCACTAATGAATTATTAACAATCATAAATGATAATAACATTATTTATAAAATGATATAAGGGAATCATCCACTGGATAATTCCCCTATTTGTAAACTTTATTATTGCAATTTAGCTGCTTAAGCATCCACTTTATTATCTTCTATTTTTACCTTTCCCTCTTTAATTTATTAATATATTCCTTCAAGCTTATTCTTTTCTTATTAATAATTAATTTTAGAGATGGATATTTAGTCATAATATTATTGATTTTATCCTTTGCCTCATTTAAATAATTAGATGTTTTAATTTTTGCATCATCTATCTTATTAGATAATGATTCTTTTCTTTCATCCTTATATTCAATAGCCTTTTTCTTTAATTCCTCAAGCTTAATAATAATCTTACTAATATTAACATGATTAATTGTAGAAAAAATAATATCAACAATGAATGCTATAAATAAACAAGAACATAAAATATAATTTAATACATCTATTTCTACTATATATGATACTAGCTTTAATATAGGCTTATTTAATCCATAAACTACTAATATAACTAATAACATAAACATCACTGAATTTCTTAAACAAACTCTACCATTAATATTTAAAAATTTATCAGAATAATCCCACCAACGCATCTTAAATATCTTTTCCATTACAAAGCTTGTTATATATTCTAGTAGGCTTGGTAATATAAATCCAATTAAAACAACTAAATACCATCTATCAGTAATAAATGTTCCAAATTCAAATTCATTTAATGGAATTATTATAAATAAAGCTCCAAAGGCATAGATTGGTACTAATGGGCCATATAGATATCCTCTATTAGTTATTTTCTTAGTAATAAGAAAAACATAGATAACCTCACATAGATAGCCTAAGAAAGCATAAATTATAAATATTAAGAAATATAATGTTAATTTATCCATATACTATACTACCTCTAAAAAAAATAAAGTGGTTAATTACTTAACCACGAATTATTTTAAATTACTTTAATGGCTTAAAAGTCATTGAAGTCTTACCCTCTAAGATTTCCTCTAAGGCTTCGCCAATTGGCTTTACACATTTAGGATCATCTAAAGCAGTCCATCCATCCTCTTCCTCAATAACATGAGCACGCTCTGCAGCGATAATAGATAATTTATACTTAGAATCAACCTTTTCTAATAATGCGTCGATTGAAGGATAACGCATTCCATCATAATTCTTTCTAGACATCAGCTTGCACCCCTATTCCTTGCAAATTATAGCATAAAAAATTAATAAATTCTATTAGTTTTCTTCACTTTCACCAATAAGTTCATAATATTTATGAATAGAACGTTCTGTTTTAGCATGCTCTGCACGAATAATAGCCATAATTCTATCAGCTGCGTTATTAACCTCATCATTAACAACGATATAATCATAAAGCTTAGCTGCCTTAAATTCTCTATTGGCCTTATTAATACGCTCCATTATAACATCCTCAGATTCAGTACCACGCTTCTTTAATCTGTCATATAAAGCTTCCTTTGAAGGTGGAACGATAAAGATCATTACACAATCAGGTACTCTCTTTTTAACCTGAAGTGCACCATTAACCTCTATTTCAAGAACAACCTCTTGTCCTTGCTCAAGCTTTTCATTAACCTTATCAAGTGGAGTACCGTAGCAATTACCAACAAATTCGGCATGCTCTAGGAATTTATCCTCCTTAATTCTTTGTTCGAATTCCTCTCTTGATACGAAATAATAATCCTTACCATCAACCTCACCAGGTCTCATTTTTCTAGTTGTCATAGAAACTGAATATGTTAGATTATGGCCCTTCATATCAAATAAAGCCTTTCTAACTGTTCCCTTACCTACACCAGAAGGTCCTGATATAACAATTAAAAGTCCTCTATCATTTAATTTCATGTCTGCCTCCTATAATTCCTTTATTTCTTCTCTTAAAGAAGATAATGAATCTATAATTGAATCTAATATGTAATCAATATTATCATTTACAGCAAATGTGTTGTATTCTAACACAATAGCATCTCCATCTAGGATTGCCTTAAAATACCTGCTTCTAGTATTAAATTCATTGATTTTAAAGAATACATTTTCCTTAACATCAATCTTTCTAATATTAATTAAAATATCGACGCTTGATTCGTCTTCACTTACTCTCATATATGGATAGATTGAAAAATCATTATATGAAGCTGTAAATGAAATTGTACTAGCATTCTTCTCATATGAAATTTTCTTTTCATTAAAATATTTGATAATTAAATCAAATAATTTTTTTCTTCCAAATAGCATAGTGACCTCACATTAATATTTAAAACTATTTTACTATTATTAAATAATAATTTCAATGGAATTATTATGCAATTAACCTAAAAAATGATATACTTTTATTTGGGTGATATTATGAGCTTTGATGGAGTATTTCTATCTAAGATATTAGATGAAATAAGCTTTCTAAAAACTGGTAGAATATCTAAGATTTTAGAATCAGGTGATACTGATTTTATTTTTACTGTTCGTTCACAAGGTAAAAACCATAATCTAATGCTATCATTTTCATCATTATATTCTAGAATTCACCTAACAGAAAGATTATACGATTCAGTTAAAAATCCTAAAAGCTTTACTATGTTTTTAAGAAAGCATATTGAAGGATATTTTATTGAAGATATTAAGCAATATAATTCTGACAGAATTATGATATTTACTCTAACAGGCTATAATGAAATGCAGGATTTAAATAAGAAGCATTTAATCTGTGAAATAATGGGTAGATATTCTAATATGATTTTAACAGATGAATCATATAAAATCATTGAATCTTTGAAGCATGATGGAGTAGGTGAATATAATAGAACTATTTTACCTGGTGCTATTTATGAATTCCCTACTACTAATAAATTAAATCCATTTGATTATCAAAAGGATGATTTAAAGAATATATTTAAAAACATTAATAATCCAAAGGATTTATTAAATACATTTAATGGAATTTCTAATACATTCTCTATAGATGTATTTAAGAATGATGATATTATTAATAACTTCTATAATAATATCCATACGGATATAAAGCCTTCTATTATTATAGATTCTAATAACAAAAAGGATTTTTATTATAATCCACTATCATATGAGGTAGTTAAATCATATGATAGCATTTCATTATTATTAGATGATTATTATTTTAAAGAGGATTTAAAAAGTAAGGTTAAAGCTAAAACAGGTGATTTATTATCATTTGTTAATAAGCAAATAACTAAATATGAAAAAAAACTTATTAAGCTAGATATGGAATTAGCTGATGCTAATGATTCTGATAAATATAGAATCTATGGAGAGCTTCTTCTTTCTTCTTCTAATTTAAAGGATAAGCTAAAAGAAATTGAAGTATTCAATTACTATACAAATGAAAATATTAAAATAAAGCTAGATAATAAATATACTGTATTAGATAACTCAAATAAATATTTTAAGAAATATCAAAAGGCTAAAAGCTCTATTAAATATATAAATGAGCAAATTGAGGAATCTAAAAATGAAATAGATTATTTTAATGTATTAAAATATCAGCTTAATGACGCATCTATTAATGAAGCCTTAGAAATACAGGATGAGCTAATAGAAAATAAATATTTGTTTAATAAAGAAATAACAAATAAAAAGAAAAATCAAAAGCCTAAGCTTTTAACATTTGAATTAGATAATAATATATTAATATCAGTTGGTAAAAATAATATTCAAAATGAATATTTAACACATAAACTTGCTAATTCAAATGATATGTGGTTCCATGTTAAGGACGCACCAGGAAGCCATGTTGTAGTACATAATGGTGGAGAATTATCTGAGGAAGAAATAAGAATAGCTGCTAATTTAGCTGCTTATTATTCTTCTTTTAAGGAATCATCATCTGTACCAGTAGATTATACTAGAATAAGAAATATTAAAAAAATACCAAAAAGGAGAGCTTGCTTCGTAACATATAAGCATCAATCTACAATTTATATTGATCCTGATTATGATACGATATTAAAGCTAAAGATAAAGAAATGACAAATAATTCATATAAAAAATTTGGCTATTATTATGATGAGGTAATGGCTGAATTAAATTACGATTTATGGCTAGAATTTATTGAACCATACCTTAATAAAAATGATTCTATCTTAGATTTAGCATGTGGCTCTGGTACATTCGCCACTATGTGTAAGCTAAAGGGATATGATGTTGCTGGATTAGATTTATCAGAAACTATTATTGAAATAGCTAATGAAAAGAAAAAAATTAATAGATTAGATATTCCTTTCTATGTAGCTGATATGACTAATTTTAATTTAGGAAGAAAATTCAATATGGTCACATGCTTCTTCGATTCTGTTAATTTCTTAAAGGATAAGAATCAAATTAATAAGATGTTTGACTGTGTATATAAGCACCTAGAGCCTAATGGATATTTTATTTTTGATATCTTCTCTAAGGAATTATTTAAAGAATATGATGGTAATGAAAAGATAGAGGACTATGAAACATTTAAAATTAAATGGACAACAAAAAAGACATCTAGTACCTCTCTTAAGCATACAATTGAAATAAGTGAGGACAACGATGTCTTTACTGAAAACTATTATGAATATTATTATGATTTAAAAGATTTAATTAATAAGAAATTCAAAATTGTTAAAATCGCAGGAGATTTCAACGATGATTTAGAATTAGAGGATGAAAGAATTTTATTAGTATACCAAAAGCTATAAAATTCTTAATTCTGAATAGACATTATCTAATGTTTCAGATAATGCTTCTAAATCATTAGGAGATAATTCTCCTTTTTTTATTTTATCAATCACATAATCTGTATCGTTCTTTAAAAATGCTGAGCCTACATTTAAGGAAATATTATTAATGCCCTGTAGGTAATTTAATAATCCGTCTAAATCATTTTCAGAATATAATTTAGCTACATTTTCCTTAGCATCGCTATACTTTTTAAGATACATATTTTTGAAAACATCAAAATCCTTTGGATTTGATAGATTTCTAACAGCTTCCTTCTTATTCACATATGACATATTAAATCACTACCTTTCCATCTCCATTAAAGATTAAATGTCTTGAATAAAAATATTTAATAACCTTTTCCATTTCTACAATATCTAAAGCACCAGCAGTTTCCATAGATGAATGCATTGCAATTTGAGCAAAGCCAATATCTACTGATGGAATAGATAAATGAGATAAATTAATAGCACCTAATGTACCACCGCCTGGAATATCACTTCTATTTGTCATGAATTGATATTTAGCATCTGAGTTTTCACACATTAGCTTAAATATAGCAATTGAGTAACCATCTGATGTATAAGAGCCTCTAGCAGCTGCTTTAATTACTACGCCATCATTCATATAGCATCTATTTGTTTGATCATATTTAGATGCATAATTAGGATGGAAGCCTTGAGCATTATCCATAGAAATAAAGAATGATGATGCTAAAGCCTTTGAATATTCACTTTCTGATAAATTAAATTCATCTGCAATTCTTTTTAATGTTGAATCTAATAAATTAGAATCAGCACCCTGTCTTGTTCTTGAGCCAATTTCCTCATTATCAAATAATGCCATTACATTAATAGTACCATTTGCAGGCTTTGAATTAATCATTGAATTTAAGGCAACAAATGAGCATTCTAGATTATCAATTTGAGGTGCCATAATAAATTCATTATTAATACCAGCATATGTTCCTCTATCTAATAATGCTAAATATAAATCATATGATAGGATATCTTCTTTTGTTACATTTAGCTTATTTGCTATCTTATCTAATAAGTCACCAAATTCAATATCATTATCTGCAAGTATTGGTAGCATATCCTCCTGTGGATTAAACTTAAATCCACTATTAGCTTCTCTATTATAATGAATTGAAAGTGAAGGTATCATAGTCATAGCCTTATTAAATTCAATAAGCTTTGTTTCTATTTTATTTCCTTCCTTAACTAATACTCTACCTGCAATATCTAGAGGTCTATCCATCCATGAATAGAAAATTGGACCACCATAAACCTCAGTATTAAGCTTTTGATATCTCATAAAATCAAGCTCAAAATTAGGCTTTAGCTTAAATGTAGGTGAATCTAAATGAGCCGCAGTAATATTAAACCCTAAATTATCAATATCACTTGGAATTTGGAATGCTATTACTGATGAATTATTTCTTGTTAAAAAATAATTCTTGTCCTTTTCTAGCTTATAATCATCTGTCTCATTTAATTCAATAAATCCATTTTCTAATAATATTTCCTTTGTCTTTTTAGCAGCATGAAATGCTGTTTTTGAATCCTTTAAAAATTCTAAAAAATCCATTTTAATAAACCTCCACTACTAATTCGAAGCATACCTCATCATTAATTGATCCAACATAATAATTAGTATTCTCATCGTTTTTATAATATTTTACATGTATATTATCATTTAATAATGCTTCATGTAAGAATGATATGTGAACTGTTTTTACGCATCTATCATCTGTTAGTCCATTATAAATAACATCTGCGTATTTAGCATTATTCATATGACCATTATGATCTAGATCAGTTGCTAAAACCTTATAATCCCATTCCTTAATCACTTCATTATTTAATAATGAAATCTTTCTTCTTCTATAATTAGGATAATTTGTTTCTTCACTATATTCTCCATTAAAGATAATATCATCACCACGAGTTAATCTTCTTGTTGTTTTATCGATAACAACCCAAGTAGATATTCCCTTTACTAATAAATTTCCATCTAAATCAGATATAGTAAATTCTCTAATAAATTCTAATCTATTCTTTTCCTTAGGCCATGTTTTAACCTTAACATATGAAATACTTTTAAATTGCTTTAATTGTTCAAATTCAATTGATGAAACAATCCAATAATAATTCTTCTTTACTATATCATCAAAGCCTACACCTAACTCATTAGCATGTAGTGATGCCATATCCTGAAATAAATCTAAAATAGCAGCTGGTCTAATATAATCATTTTTACCAACCATTGATGTATGAATAAAAAATTCCTTTTCTAATTCCATTATAGCCATAAATAAAATCCCCACATATTTCTTCATTTAA
>JAFSJY010000058.1 GCA_017449215.1 Acholeplasmatales bacterium
AATTTTGAAACATCAGAATATAGATTCACTAATGAATTATTAACAATCATAAATGATAATAACATTATTTATAAAATGATATAAGGGAATCATCCACTGGATAATTCCCCTATTTGTAAACTTTATTATTGCAATTTAGCCCAGAAGATGAATATGTTAAAGTAGAAGCACGTATTGCACAATCTAAATAAAATGAAGGGATGTTTTAAGAAAAAATGCTTTTAAAACATCCCTTTTCTTTGTCCTTATATGTTGATAAAATATTCAAACATGTGGTATAATATTTGAAAATATTTGGTATATTTAAATAAGCAGTAAAGAGGTAGTAAAAAATGATTATTAAAGAAAACGCAAATGATGTTTTAAAGAATTTTGTAGAAGCAGAAAAGGTTATTAGAATTTATGATGCACTAAAGGTTGGTTTAGAAAAGGATAACCTAGTAATTATTGATACATTCTTACAAAATTTATTAAATCAATTATTCTTAGAGGTTGCTAAAACAGTTGAATTAGAGGATTCTGATATTAAGGATAATAATCCTAAAACTGAATCTGTTAAGAAATTTATTAAGGGTGAGGATAAGAGATTTGGCGTTGGCTTAGATTTAGTATGTAATTATATTTTAAAGAATAAAAAGCTTTGGTTTAATTTCCAAGGTTTATCTGTAAATGAAAATGCTAATGCAATTAAGTTCTTTGAGGATAAGGAATTAGAATATTCTTCAAATGATGAAATTAAATCAGTATATAATACAATGATTGAAGGTTTAAATAAGTTCTATTCAAGTGATGTATTAGTTTCTATAGAGCTTTAGGAGTTATTATGGCTGATGAATTAAAAAAGCAGCAAAAGAAGGAAGAAAAAGAATTAAAGCTTTTAGAAAAACAAAAGAAAAAAGAAGAGAAAGCTTTAAAAAAAGAAAGAAAAAAAGCAACAGATGATGTTGAAGATATGTTAAAAGAGGAAAGAAGAAATCGTCCTTTAACAGAAGAGGAATTAAAAATAAAGGCTCAAAATGAGCCACCTCATTTATCAGTTCTAGAGGAAATAGGAAATTCTGTTACTCATGGACTTGGTGCTATCTTTGGAGTTATAGCATTAGTATTAATGCTTATGAAATCTACAGATGGCAAAATGGTACTAGCTAGTATAGTTTATGGAGTTAGTATCTTTGTTATGATGCTAAATTCTTGTTTATATCATGCTTGGAAGACAGGCTCTAAGGTAAAAAGAATTTGGAGAAGATTTGATTATTCAAGCATTTATTTATTAATTGGTGGTACATTCGCGCCACTTCAATTAATAGAATTAAATGCTAATAATAACGTACCTATATATTGGGGTTATATATGGTTTGGTGTAATGTGGGCATTAATTATTACAGGTATCACATTTACAGCAATCTTTGGTCCTGGTAGAGTAAAATGGATTAATTATCCATTATATTTTACAATTGGCTGGACTGGATTAATTTATCTACCTATTTGGATAATACATGAAAGATATGCATTATTATTCTGGATTTTAGGTGGAGGTATTGTATATACCTTAGGAATGATTCCATTTGTAAAAAGAGGAGTTAAGGCCTCACATTTCATTTGGCATTTCTTCGTACTTGCAGGTGCTATAACTCAATTTATTGGTATTTACTTATTTGTATATTGTTAATTAGGAGACTAACTATTAGAAGTCAAGACTAAATTTAAAGAATTAATTAAATGAAAAAAAGAGGAATTAAAGCGTAGTTCCCCTTACCCCAAAGACTTCTAATAAAAGCCTATGTATTATTTTAAAAGATTTGAATTAAAA
>JAFSJY010000059.1 GCA_017449215.1 Acholeplasmatales bacterium
CTAGTCACAGGACTTGTTAGGGTGTCCTGTCGTGGTCTCAAGTATTCAGTTGTCATTAACTATTTAAAAGTTAACGCTACAAATCCTTTGGCAAGTGCCAATTTCTTGTAAACGTTGCGCACCATATAATAATCTTCTTTCTTCTTCAATTAGATTATTATCATTTAGATTAGAAGGTAAGATTCCATCATTTAAAGATATTATGAATACACATTTAAATTCTAAACCTTTGGCTTTATGAATTGTAAGTAGATTTACTCCCATTTCATTCTTATTAAATGTTCCATCATCTAGCATAAGCTCATTTATAATATCTATTTCATGTTCTAATTCATTATTAACTAATAAATCTTTAAATTCTATTAGATAATTCTTTTCACCATTATAAGAATCATTAAATAATAGTTTTAAGATAATATCGAATAATTTTGATTTATCGTATTTTGATTTATTAGACAATAATTCTTTTACTTTAATTGCTAGAGGTTTTAGTTGTTCATATTTTGAATCTACTAAATAATCAATAAATCTTTTATTAGATGACTTATATTCTGGTATTAGATATTGATATATTGCTTCATCAATAGGTATTGCTTGCCTATATAGAATATAATCATCAGGATTCTCTAGGAATCTATAGAAAGCAATTAATCTTTTTATCTTTTCATGCTTATAGAATTTTAATTTACCATATGTTGTAAATGGTATGTTTAGTTTCTTTAAGGCATATTCTATCTTTAATGATCCTGAATTATTTCTAAATAGTACTGCAATCTCATTTGGTTTATATCCACATTTGTTTATTAGCATTTCTATTTTCGATGCTATATAGGCTGCCTCTAAATTGGTATTTTCATAATCATCACATTTAATTTTAAATTTAGGATTTATTTCAGAGAATAATTCTTTTTCTAATCTATTTGTATTATGGGATATAAGTCTATTTGCTAGATTTAAGATATTTGTTGCACAACGATAATTTTGATTTAATACTATTACTTCATCAGCTATAATTTTAAAATTATTAATTATTTCTATATCAGATGAACGAAATGAATATACTAATTGATCTTCATCACCTACACAAAATAGATTATAATATTTTGATGATAATTTAGTAAGTAAATCATATTGAATTTTATTTGTATCCTGGAATTCATCTACTAATATGTATTTACAATGATTTAGAATATCATCCTTATGTTTTAAATTATCTATATTATTTACTAGCATTGATACCATATCATCAAAGTCTAACATTTCTCTTTGAGATAATAATGATTGGTATTTAAAAAATATATTATTTAAGATTCCTGCTTCTTCAGTATTTTTATATTTATATGAGATATTGTTTTTTCTTTTAGAAATATAATCTTTTATAAATCTTTGATTATAAGGTGAATTTAGATCATTTAATATTTCTTCTAATAATACATATTGATATTCATCATCTACTATATTTATTCTTTTCTTTTTAACATATCCTATTTCATCTTTATACCTAGATAAAATAGAAAATGAATATTTATGAAATGTATATACATTTTCAAATTTATAATCCTTTAGACGATATATCATTTCTTTCACAGCTCTATTAGTAAATGTAAATGCGATTATTTCTTCAGGATTAACTCCATTATCTATTAGGTGCTTAATTCGTTCAGTTAGAACTTTAGTTTTGCCTGCCCCAGCACCTGCAATAACTAATACTTTAGGTGATGTTGTAGTTACTGCCCTTAATTGTTCTTTATTTAATGATTCCATGTTTATATTCTATATATCTAATGACTAAATTTATTAATTCAGTTTCTGTTTTAAATTGTTTATTCCTTAAATAGTAGATTATGTTTTTAATATCTATATTTTTAGATAATATTAAATCTAGATAATTCAAGTGATTATCCATTAAGAAATTGATTAATAAATTAGGAATATTAGGAAATATAAGATTATTATATTTATATCTTATTTTCCATAATGTTATATCATCCATTAGAATGGTAGACTCCTTTCATCAATTAATGTTGCAAGTTTAATTAACATTCCATCAAATTTAGATTGTGTTATTGTATCTTTCTTCTTTTCTAATAATATTTGATTTAATCTGGTTAATTGAGATCGCGATGTATTTTTTAGTAACTCTAATAATTGATTAAAGAATCTTTCTATAAATACATCTAGGTTAAAATCTACATCTATAAGCCACTCTAAAAATATCATTTTAGCTTTAGGCATTATGTAATTATATCTAGTTTCTGATGTTGATATTCTAGCATCAGCTTTAGGTAGTATTCCTTTTTCTGTTGTTTCTAAGAATGTTGTCCAATTAGGGTCTGTATCATTTTCTGACTGATGCCCTCTATCAGAATTATTATCAACTTTAATATCTAATATTCTATATAATGCTTTTGTAGCGAATGTTTTTAAATCTAATCCATATACAGGATCATCTTCTTTCTTATAATTATCAAGCAAGCTTAATATCACTGAATTGGCTTTATCTTGACGGAATCTCATTTCATATCTAGTCCAGTAATTATAATCTACTGGTTTACCAAGTGACTTTTGTTGAAATAATTTATCATAAATGCATAGTTCAATCATTGATTTTCTTGAGCCTAGATTAATTGTTAAACCTTGGTCTAACATTCCATAATATTTAGGTTCTGATTTAAATACTGATGTATAATATCCATTTTTAATTTTATTAAATAAATAATCAAGTTTCATTTCTTCTCCAGATAGGTCATCTATAGTAACATCTATTCTTTTAAATGTTGGGGAGAAATTAAGTAAGAACATTATGAATTGATACCATGTTATATTTGGTAATAATCTTTCAAATTCTCTACAGCCTTCACCTCTAAGTTCTAATTGGCATGTCTTTTCACCAAAATCATTTTGTGGTCCTGCAATTCTTAAGTAGATATAGTTACTAAAGATATATTGATATCTATAGTTGTTCACTGAATATTTACATTCTTCTATTTGACATTCATCTAACTTGAAGAAATCTTTAAAGATATCTACCAAGGTTATAGCTTTAACTCTTTCATTTTCATCTCCTGATAAATCAAGTGGAAATGTTAATGATAAATAATCTATTATAATTCTTTTATTATTCATAAATTAATCCTTTCAATTTTTATTAAATTTGTATTTTATTCAATAACGGTTTTAAGTATCAAGAAGCGACGTCTACCGTTTGTCCGAGGGGGTAATTACTTTACCCCCATCGGCCACAAGGCCGGTAGACTTGGAAATGCTTCATTTGAACTACTTTTAAGAACCATCATATTTGTAACTAATTGTTTATTTTGTTATAGAATTTCATATTATCTATGCTTTTTCGTTATTTCAATCACTTTTTAGCATAGGTAAAATGTAAAATTGATTACGTTTTATCGCTTTCTTGTTTTTAATCATTTACATAAAATATACAAAATTGTAATTTTTATGTCGAAATAAATATATAAGTATCAGTTTAATACACAAAAGTTACAAAATGTAATTTTTATGTATTTTAATTTATTTTAAATGTTAATTATAGTATTATTTTTTTTGATTTGAATTTATTTAACATCCTATTTATGATAAAATTATATTGTTTAGGTCGGTGATATTATGTTGTTATTAGATTCATTAAAAGTATTACGAGAAACTTATAAATTAGAATGTAAAGCCGCCAAGGGTGGCATTCCTAAAAGTATTTGGGAAACTTATTCTAGTTTTGCAAATACTTCAGGTGGCACCATTATTTTAGGTATTGATGAAGTTAAAAGTAATGGTTCAATTAATTTTGTTTCTGCTAATCTTTCATATGATGATGTTTTAAAACTTCAAACTAACTTTTGGAATGTAATTAATGATACATCTAAAGTAAGTATAAATTTCTTAAGAAATAAAGATGTAACAATTGAAACACTACTAAACAACTATGTACTTGTTATTAATGTTGAAGAAGCTTCAAGATATATTAAACCTGTTTACATTAATAATAATTTATATAGTGGTACATTTAAGCGTAATCACGAAGGTGATTATCATTGCACAAAGGAAGAAATTCAAGCAATGTTAAGAGATTCTGATACTAATTCTAGAGATAGTTATATTGTGAAAAATGTAACTATCAATGAATTATCTAAAGATACAATTACCGTATATAGAAATTTATTTTCAGTAATTAATAATGAAAACCATCCTTTTAGTAAGCAAAGCAATGAAGATTTTCTTATTTCAATTGGTGCAGCACAAAAGGATGAAAATGATATTATTAGACCTACTCGTGCTGGCTTATTAATGTTTGGTATTGAACATATTATTTGCAAAGAATATCCAAGCTTCTTCTTAGATTATCAAGACCTAAGGCATTTAGTTGGAAACCAAAGATGGTCTAATCGTATCAACTCTATGAGTGGGGATTGGACTGGAAACATTTTTGATTTCTTTATGAGAATTGAAACATTTATTGCGCAAGATTTACCTAAGCCATTTCAAATTAGAGGCTTAGAAAGAATTGATGTTACTCCTATGCATGAAGCAGTTAGAGAAGCTTTATGTAACACATTGTCAAATTGCGATTTCAACATAAAATCTGGTGTTGTTATCAAACAGTATTCAGACAAACTAGTTTACGTTAATAGCGGACTTTTATCAATTCAATATGAGCAAGCTATTGCAGGTGGAAAGTCTATGCCAAGAAACGAAATAATATTAAAACTATTTAACTTAGTAGGTATTGGCGATAGAGCTGGCACTGGTATTCCAAAAATCATGAATGCAACTAAGGAAGCTGGATATACTACTCCTACTCTTGTTGAGAATCAACAGTTGATGGATACAACATTAACTATCTACATTAAAAAACTTGCCGATTCACCTGAAAACTTGCCGATTGATGAAGAAAAACTTGCCGATTCACCTGAAAACTTGCCGATTGATGAAGAAAAACTTGCCGATTCAAATTTGAAAGTAGGATATGATTTACTAAAAGAAATGATAAAGAAATCTTCATATAAATCTGATGTAAAAGAAAAATTATTGCAAATACTTGATAATTTCCATAATTTAACAATTTCTAGTAGTGGCATAAAAGATATACTAAAATGTTCAGACAGATCCGCAAGAAATTACATATCTTATTTAACCGAATTAGATATCATCATATCTATTGATGGCGAAGGTAAAGGCAAATATAAATTTAAATAATTTATTGGGGAGCAATCCCCATTTTTTATTGATTTATTTTGTTATAGAATTTTGAATTACATTTATTTAATTCTTCAATTGTTGGAATTAACCTTGTAAAAGATTCTATATCTTTAAAATCCATATTCTTTTTCTCTTGATATGCATATGATAAGAATGTTGAATCATATAGTTTTTGATTATTTATATGTAAATCACATAGATTAATATTAAATGTAATTCTTTCTCCTTTTTCATCTCCCTCTTGGGATTTAATTGCGGATAGTTTAAAATATTGATATTTTTCAAACCATGCACAAATACTTGTTAATGTTGTATTCATATTTCTTAAGAAATAATAGATTGAGTTATAGTCATTACGTTTATATGTTCCATAACTCTTTCTTTGGGTTTCTTTATTAATACGTCTTTTCTTTAATTCATATGAAGTTATTAGCTTCTCACATAATGTCTTTAATCCCTTAAATGGTAAATAATACATTTTTAGGATTAAAGGCATTTTTAATTTACGTTTTTTTATATTGATAAACCATTCTGCATTACCTCTTATTCTTAAAGGAACTTGATCCTTTAGTTGGTAATCGCAAAATATTTTACAGTGACGCTTTAGGTCATGTGAAACAGTTGAAAAGAATGTATGAGCACCATCAGTACCTACTTCCTTCATATTGTCATGACTGTTATATTCTTTATCTATTTCAGATAGACTTATTACAATATATTCCTCTAATGGATATTCCTGTGCTTGAATATTTTTTCTCATATAATCAAAATTAAATATCTTAGAATATTCCATAAAATATGGAGAATAAATTGCGTAATTAGATATTAAGAATGTACCTCTATCTTTAATTGTTTTTAAAGTATCAGTATATTCTTTATGTTCTGGATATAGCTCTGGGTGTTCTCTTATTTCAGCAAAGTTTAAGAATCTATATTTAGCTTCATAATCTAAGAGCTTCTTTTCTAGCTCATCGATATATGCTTCTTCAGATGCTAAAGATAAAGATACATTTAACAATGTCTTACCAGTTCCTGGAGCACCATTAATAAATGTGGTTTGAGTTAAATCATCATGGGCTACCTTCTTTAAACGTTCATGATTCTTACGAAGCTTATATTTAGCTCTACTTAGGCCAATCATAAATATGATTGTATAGATAATTAAGTACCAACAGAATGTAGGTATCTTAGTTACAATTGGTATTAACCATGTAATTAAGCATTTAAATATAGATTCAAATACTACATTAATATCAAAGTTAAGCATATGATAAATGTAGGCCTCAATAAAGATTAATAGTTCTACTAAGAATCTATATAGGAAACCATTAGATAAAAGTATTAATAATACAGCAATTAATACATACTTCTTATATTTCTTTAATTGTCTTAGTAAATACTTTATGAATTGTTTGATTTTATTAATTATAAATATAAAGAATTGTCTTATCTTAATTAATACTAAGGCTGGTTTAGATGTTTTAATCTTTACCTGAGTTCCATAAATGGATTCTCTTAAAAAGATAAACATAATAACTATTACATTTATTCCTACGTTTAATCCATACATTAAAATGATGTATAGAATATTTAAGATATTAAGTAATATCTCTTTAAATGTTTCTTCATTAAAGTTGACAAAGTAATTGCCTATATTATTAAATGTATCGCTACATGTATTTTCAAAGTCTTGGTATGTTTTAGTGTTATTTGTTAAATAATTATCGAAGCAAGTTCTTAAATTTTCTATATCAAATATGTCTTGGAATCTTATTGTTGTATCACAAAATGAATCTAGGTTTAAAAATAATAGGGTTAGGGATAACCCTAGCCCTACTACTATTAAGCCTATTAAGATTAGCTTTTTATTACGTGCCATATCTTTCTAATGATTAAAAATACAACATAAATTAGTGCGATTCCAACTACACTTGATACACAGATTGTTACTGTTCTAAATGTTTCATTATTTTCTACATTTGTTTTAAAGTCTTCAAAGCCTTCTTTTATTGTTTCCATAAATGACTGTGTAGGTTCAACGTCTACATGTTCTACATTCGCTTCATTATTAGGATTATCTGGATTATTAATATCTGGTGCTTCATCTTCAGGGAATTGTTGTTCTATTTGAGACTGACTAGATGCATTACCTTGATAAGTATCAGTATTATTAATTGGTCCAGTAAAGCCTGCAGCACATAATCCATTTAATATACGAACATTAGCTGATATATTATGGTATTTACCATTACCAGTTCTTACAATTGAATTTGACCATATTTCACACTCTTCTTGTAAAGAATCGTTATATGTTAGGTTATATACTGGTTCTTCTAAATTACGATACCAAGAAGTATTAGCATAATATGGAGTTTTATTTACATCATATCCTGATGGACATGTAGATTTTTCAATAACACAAGCATATCTAAAGAAATCATATGGTGTACAAGCTGCGAATTCTACTCCATCTGGTGAATCTATTTCTGTTATACCAGTATTAACATGTTCTACTTTACCATTGGGGAATGTACAAGCTACATCAGCTCTATTACCATTAATGTTAACTACAATGTTAGAGTCTGTATGTACCGGTTTTCCATCATAGAAAATCATATAAGGCTTTAAAGCTTCTACTGCTTTTTGCTTATCAATATTCTTAGTGAAGACAAATTCATTAGCACAATGATAGCCACTGCAATTTTCTGATTCTACTTCAATATCAGATGCTAAAGCATTTAACTTTAATTCAATAGAATTAAGTTGAAACTCTTCATCATTAGTTTTGGCGTTTGATTTATTATCACAGCTTGTTAAGGCAAGTAATAATAAACCAAATATAGAGATAACACATAGTGCTATTAAAGAAATTGTTATAATATTCTTTTTATTCTTCATTTTAGTTTCCTTTCATTATTTCATATATTTTTTTGCCTAGTAGATATATTAAATAAATACCTACTATCGAGATTAAAGATGATGCCACTATTCCTACTATTTGCCAGCCATCAAAGCTATCACTTGATTCTGGTTGGGTAGGGGTATCATCAATTTGTACTTCATCATTACCACCATATATTGCAGGATCTTCTAAGTCTTCTTGTTGATTTGTAGGAGTTGAATTAGTTGAGAAATTAAAACCTATATTGAAGATAGCGAAAGCAACATGTGTCTCTCCATCTTCTTCATAGCCTGACATACAGCCTTTTCCTTCTAAGCCTTCAACATTTTTATAAGGCATTTGGAAATAATAATCTCTTCTATCTGATTCAGTTACCTTATTCTTAAAGAAATCATTAACTAGTATTCCTAAATCATCCTTATATGTATGTCCATCTACAATACAAATTATTTGGTCCATATGTGAATAAGCAATCATGTATTCAGCTTTACCATCATAAGATTCAAATCTATGGATTCTTGTCATTGTTCCATAGACATTCTTACCTATTCCTAGATGAGGCTGTAATATTAATACTTCATCATCAGCTGGATATTCACCAAATTCCATATAGACTTCGTTATCTTCATCCATATATGGTGCTATTCCATCCCAAGTCAATTTATCTTTATATGCCTCAAGTGCTTTTTTAACATCAAAGTTTGGAGTGGCATAATAATTATCTAAAAAATAATATGTACCTAGAATTGGCTTCGCAGTTGGAGTAGTATCCGCATAAACTGATGTTGAAGTAATTAATAATAGTGACGTAATTAGAATTGAAGCTAGTATAAAAAGCTTCTTTTTATTCAAAATGCGTACTATACTACTCATTTTTCATTACCTCCTTTACTACAATTACCAGCTTATAGCCTAAATAAAATAGTAATAAAACACCTATTACACCTAGAATTGTTGCCATAATATTTCTAGCTAGTTCTATTCCATCAGCTATTGAATATGCTTTATCCTTTATTTGCCATAAAGCTGATTCAGTATCTAAAATTAAGCCTCTATCAATAATTGATAATGTCTTACCATCTACTTGATCCATAGTTACCGCAACATCATAAACCTTATTATCTACTAGATAATTAAGTCTTAAGATTTTAAAATCTTTAATTCTTTTGTAATTAGATTCAACACAGTAATCACCAAATAAATCCCAATTCTGTTCTGAATAATTAAGCATCATTTCATATTTATAGGTAATTGAATCCTTCTTATTAGATTTAAATGTTCCTTCTTTAAAACCGTATGTGTCATATAGACCAAAGATACCTGTAGATTTCTTATCTGGCTTCATTGATTTAGTAACTTTACGTTCATCTTCATTTAGCCAAAATTGATACCATGATTTATTATCTGAAGTTAATACATATGAAACATCTACTCTATAAATCTTATCGATTGGAATTGTGGTGTTGAAATGAACATAATGCATATAACCACCAAAGCCCCAATCATAATGAGACTGTACCTCACAATCCTTAATTAGCTTATAAGCATGAGTTACTAATTGACATGCCGACTTACCATTGTGTTCTGGAGTGATACCTAAATTGAATTCTGCATATGAATCAATGGTTGCTGAATACTTATTTGTAGGATCTGGGTCTTTATCAAATTGAAGCTTATCTATTCCAACCTTTATATTAGAAAAGCTATACTTCTTTGTTAAAGGTACACCAAAGTGAGTTCCATCAGATTTATATCCACCTATTGGAGAGATATGAATAGCTAGATCATATTCTTCAAAGTAATAATATAGAGAGTCATACCAGAATGGATGGAATAAATCTCCATCTGGATATTGGCTATATTTAGTACCATTTAATTCTAAAGAATTAATAGTCATGAATTCTGATGGTAAATACTTAGATGTCCAAATCAAATATAAGTAAGATTCTCCTGATTCAGTAGTTCCATCATAATAAAGTCCTAATACTCTATCCGGGTCTAGATATTGTGGTTCTATATCTATGTTTGTTAAAATATCAAACCATACATCATTCCATTTATTCTCGTATACATCAATTAGGTTCGCTAATTGTGAAAATGACATACTGGCAAAATAGTCTCTACTTCCTTGATTACCTTGTCTATACATCTTTGTATATAAGGTTTGGTAGCCTACATTATGAGCTAGTGCTTTATGTTGAGAACCAAATGTTCCATTATCTACAAGATTATTTACTTCTTCTTGAATCTCATCATATTCAGAAGCATAGACATTGTTACCTGTAATAACAAATAGTGATAATACTGCTAAAAATGCTGTTAATAAGATTTTTACTTTTTTTGACATTTAGTATTTCTCCTATCTTTTAGTTTTGTTATTAAGTTTTTAATTAGATTTATAAATGCTTTTGTTAAAGTTATTAACATTTTTATAATTAATCTAATAATTATAAGTAAAGCGCCAAATACCTTTGACGCTAAACTAATAATTATTGATAAAATTATGCTAATCATTATTCATTATCTTCATTTTCTAAATCAGCAGCATCTTGATCTTCATCATCGTATTCAACTAAAGTGAATTCATATTGAGATTTAAATGATTCAAGATACTTACCATCCATTGAATTAATTCTAAATGTTCTTTCTAAAGGACAATCCTTAGTACCAAATGATGCGCGAACCTTATATTTAAATGTTCCATCTGGGTTTTGTGTTTTAAAGAATGTTGCAGGACATCTTGTAAATACCGCGCCATCCTTTTCATCTAAAGATGAAAGCATGTTCTTTTGTGAGCAAACATATCTTAATTTTGAAAATGATACTGCATATTTAGGTATTGCCTTAATTGTGCCATATCCATGCTTTGAATATGGGCTTTCTGGATTAGGGATTAATGCCACAGCAACTACTGGGTTTTCTCCTCTGTTATCTTCCATTTTTACTTTACATTGAATTGTTACGAATCCTTCCATTGTTATTTACCTCTTTCATTTTTTCTATATTTATTATTTATAATTAGACTTTTCTAGGTTTAGCCTATAACCTATAATAGACTCTAGGTCTTTCTTTTGTTTCTTTTAATAGGGACAAGTCAACCTACTTAATATTAATATTTAGTTTTAATCTTCAACTTTATATGGTTTATTCATAAGCCAATCATGTAATTGAACTAATCTAGAATCCTTAGTAGCACGAACAAGCTGTCTATTAATAACCTTATCTCTGTTCTTCTTACCAAGCTTTGAATCTTCTAATATTTCATCCAAGCATCTAATATAAGCTTTGAATAAAACTTCATCTTCTGGCAGCATTATCATCGCCTCCTTTTCTATGGTTTTAATCTCTAAGTTTTTGTTTTCCTTATCGATTACAGCTATAGTTTAGAGGTCACCAGTTCACATAGAAGGAACCAGATTGAGGTAGGAGCATATTTTTTAAATAAAAATAAAAAAAATGCTCAAAAATATTTCTACTTTTGAGCAAATTTCATAATTATATTAAAATTTAGTTATTTCTATATTTTCACTAAAATGTAGGACATAATTTTCATTATCTCCCATGAAATAGATATAGATATCTCTTTTACCATTTATATAATAGCCAGTAATATTTTTAAATGTTATTGTATTAAATGCCTTATCACCATTTAAATACTTATATCTTATATCTAGTGTTAAATCATCCGATAATACAAAATATATGTAATCATTTGAACCATCTGGTTTTATGCCTTTTCCGTTATTTGACATCCATGTCCTACCTAATAGTTCACTAAGATTTCTATTAAAGTCAATTATTTCAGTATCATTAATTACATAATAGCTAATTTCGTTATACTCTTTTACTTGTATTTCAGAATCAGATATTATTTCATATCTTCTTACCTTATTATCAGGTAATATTAAATCAAATGTTTGGCCTATCACATTACCATTATATGGATTAGATGCATATGCTGAATCATCTGATACTGTAATCGCTGTATTATCTGATAGTAACAATAATCTTTGTATTGTATTATCAGTATAAGTAATCTTTAAAAGCATATTAGAATTTATAGTAAATGATTTAATTTGTTTAGAATAATAATTAGAATTTCCTTCATAATATAAAGATGTAAATCTTTTTAAATCACCATTCTTATAATATGTTGGAGTAATAAATGTCACATCTTTTTGATTTGCATAAACTAAGTCATAATCAAATTCTATTTCGTTGGTATTCTTATTTACATAATAATATAGATTTATATTATTCTTTGATGTTTGATATGAATAATATTCTTTATTACACTTATCACATTTACCATCAACAATATGGTGATGAGTTGCTTGAGGTATTGTTATACTAGGTGATGTTCCTATTTCTTGAATATTAATTGTATAATTTGAAGACATATATGCATACATTGTTAAATTTAGATTATCATCAATTTGAATTGCAATAGTTCCTTCTTCGTTTTCACCTTTATAATTCTTCATTATTATATTTTGAGCTATAAAATTATTAACTGGATCACCTTGCCACTCTACTTTATCATATGAAAAAGATGAATAATAAATTGAGTTTAATATTGTTAACTCTAGATATTTTAAATATGGATCATTAAGTTCATCATATGCTTTATGACGATATCCATCTACACATGATTCTATTACTTCAATGCCATTATAATAGTATTCATAAATTTTACCTGTATGATAATCCTTTATTTTAATGTACTTAATACTATCTTTATTCATTATTGTAATATCATACTTCTTATTTAAGATATTATCTTCAAAATACATTTCAAGATATTTATTTTTAAATTTTTCTTTCGATAATGAATTAATCCATATTTGTTGTGTTAATTCTAGTTTATCAATTGATGTAGTATATGAATCACCACATACTGAGCAAGTATGAGTTAATATACCTTCTTCATTTAGTGTAGGTTCTTTTGTTACAGTTTCAATTGAATAATTATGGTTACCAAATGCTTGTTCTTCTGGTGCTTCTAATTCAACACCACAGAATGAGCAATATGAGCCTGCAGTATGACCATGTTCTATACAAGTTGATAATTTAGTTTCTCCTGGAATTGGAGTATGCTCTGTTTTAGCAACTTCTCTATATTCTTCATGATTACAATCTTTACATACTCTTTTTTCTTGGCCTACCGATTTACAGGTAGGGCTTATAGTTATTTTCCATTCACCATAATTATGGTCTTTTTTATCTATTGTTGTTGAAGCTTCTAATTCAGTACCACATAATGAACAATAAGAACCACCTATATGACCTTCATGAGTACAGCTAGCATCCAAATCAGTATAAGCTATTGGTGTATGTGCAGCTTTATTAGTTTCTTTATATTCTTTATGACCACAGTTTTTACAAGTTCTTTTTAATTGACCTTTAGATACACAAGTAGCCTCAATTGAGGTTTCCCATTCATCATATTCATGTTCTAACATTGGTATATCTTCTATTTCAGAATAACCACAGTCACAATAGTGTTTTAATTGGCCTGCTTCACTACAAGTAGCTTCTTTTATTACTTCAGTTTTAAAAGTATGTTCTTCTTTATTAATTGTTTCTCCACACTCACATAAATCAAAATGATATTCTGAATCATATGATGGATTAAATTCATGATTATATAGTAATATTGTAGATGTATCACATGATGTTAAAGGAATTAATATCATTCCTAATATTAAAAATAATAGTTTCTTTTTCATTATAAGGATACCTCCTTATATTCAGCTATTATTTCAGATACATGATGATACCTTTTTGCTAAATTACAATCCATACATTTAGATACAATATTAGATAATTTTGAATCATCTAATACTACAGAATCATTTCCTTTATTAATGTAATTAATAATTATACCTAAACCATAGATATCATTTTGAACATTATATTTATCAAAATCTTCTATTGCAGGATCAAATAAAGTACCTAGTACTCTTGTATGAGTTCTTGTCATCTTCTTTATTTTAGTATCTTTAGCTATACCAAAATCAGTTACTTTAATTAATGGCTCATGCGTTTCTGTATTTTCCTTTATCATTATATTTGATGGAGATACATCTCTATGTAGTATTCCTCTTTTATGCAGATATTCAAATGCTTCTAATAGCTCTAATGTTAATTTAGTTTTTGTTTCATTAGATAATTCATGGTTATCAATATAGTCACATAATTCATAATCACAATAATCCATATTATATTCATATTTGATTTCATCTAATGAATATACATGTAAAAGATTTGGATGATCTAATGATTTCATTAGATTGAATTCAGATTTGAATCTATCAACAATTGTTGGATCATTAGATACTAATTTCTTAACTGCATATACATTATCTAGTGATGAAACATATGCTTTAAAGACTTTAGCATATCTACCTTCTCCTATTGGTTCTAGATATCTAGTGTTAAATTCTTTTTGTTCTATTTGTTTAATATCAAAATGATAATAATATATCTTTGATATAAATATCGAAGATAATGATATCGTAAGTAATATCGTAGATATTATTTCAAACGTTAATAGGTCATTAAAATATACTGCGAAGTGTGGTTTAGTATATGATAATATTCCAATATTAGCAAAGCATATTATTAATATGTTTAACATAAATAATAACTTCTTATCTATTATAGAAAATTGATATGAATTGTTTTTAGCATCTATTCTATCAAATGATTTTAATTTTAAAATGTCTTTAATAATAATAGCAATATTAGCTACTATTATTACTGATATTAATATTAATGGATATGTAACATATACTTCATTAAATTTCATTACAAATAAATAATATATTGAAGCTAAAACTAGCATTAATAACTGTAGTACATCTACTACTATTGATAAAAGCTTTAGTTTTTTATTGTGCTTATTAAATGATACATAAAAGGCTAGATAATTATCTTCTAATTTTAATGGTGATTTATTTCTTTTTATTAGGAATAAATGAATAAAAAAATATGCAACAATAAATGATAAAGATATATAAAGCATTAAATACATATTAGATACTTTTTTAGTATTTAAAACATTAATTATTAATATACCAATAATTAAAGCAACAAATGCAATATATGCCCATACTAAGAGTTTTTTATTATCCTTTCTATATAAAAAATCACCCATCTTAATATACCCCTTACCTAAAACGAAAATAACACGCCAATTATAACATTTTTCTCAAATTTAGGCAAATAGATATCTATTTTAGGGCAAATTTTAGATTGTTCAGGAAAAATATAAAAAATATGCAAATATCACTCATTTTTACTCCTTTCATATTGTTCTATTAGTATATTAATTATATTTGCTCGATTACACATTTTCCTATAACAATATAACAAAAAATTCACTAAAATATATATAATAAAAACTGCCTATTTGCTATAAAACAAATAGGCAATTCTTCTTTGCTCAGTAATCAACTGAATGTTATTTGTTGGAACAATCACGTTCCATTCTTCTTTGCTGGGAATTCATACCCATAATTCTAGAATGAGGTCTTCTCCTCTTTCTTCAACTATATTCTAGCACAATATCTTTGGTTTGGCAAGTAATTTATATCTTTTTAGCTTCCTCTATCAGTTGTAAAATTTAAATTGACAGTAATACACAAAGGGTTATAGGGGAATGTGTCCCCTAATAAGCGTAGCGTTATTCTTAAACCCTTAAGGGTTCGCCCATTCAAAAATAGAAAAGACATATCATTTAGTCTATAA
>JAFSJY010000060.1 GCA_017449215.1 Acholeplasmatales bacterium
AATGTTGATAGGTAAGACTTTGGTATTATCTCCATCTTTTCCCCCAACCCACACCGTGCGTGCGACTTTCACCGCACACGGCGTTCCATCTAAATTAATTTTATTTAATCAAATTTTTATTTTACTGGTTCTAAACCACATAATTTTCTATATTTATTTAACTTATTTATAATTATATAATTAGGTACATCTTTAATTGATAGATTTGGATAATGAATTAATTTATGTGCTTCTTTTCTAACTAATAACAAATTAGTATATTCATTAGTTCCACCTTTACTAATTGGCTTTATATGATGTATTTCAATATTATTTGGCATTTCATTAAGGTATGGTTGATTTGTTAATGGGTCTTTTTTAAATTGCCTAATTAAACTAGGAACATAAATAATATTGCTAGAATTTCTACCAATTTTATTCCTATTTGTAATAAAATTATTCATCCAACTTACCATCGAGAAATCATCGAAGTTATTGGGGTCCCAAAACTTGTTTATTTCAAGCATTATATCTTTAGTAGAAACAATACTTTTCTCTCTCATAGTCCATAAATCTAGTAATGTATTATCAATTTCAAATGCTACTCTATCATTAGATTTAACATATTTAATTCTTTTCCGATAATCTTTTCTTTTACCTCTACTTACTACGAGCGTAAATAAATATTTTTGTATTCTACTTATTAACCAAGTAATGTTAGTTGTAAGTGAATAGTATTCCATTATGCCTGAAATATATGAAATAAAGATACTTATATCCTTTTTGTAATATGAAGTTCTAAATTTCTTTTTAGTTGTTAACCATACTTTCTTTTGGTCCTTCGGTGATAATAAGAATGAATTTTCTTTAGTTGATTTCTTCTTTATGTTATATCCAAGAAAAGTCAATTTAAAATCCTTAGTAATATTAATTAATTTAGTCTTATCATTGTTAACTGATAATCCATTTTCCTTACACCAATCTTCAAACATCATAATGATGTCATAAATATCATCATATCCTCTTCCAATAAGAATAAAATCATCAGCGTATCTTATAATTCTCACTGCTCTTCTATTCTTAATCCAATTAAAGTAGAATTCTTTTCCCTTTTTATATGCTCTACCGTAGTTGATAAATACAGTAGATTTAATGAAATCTCTCCCGTTTTTCCTTGTAAATCCATTTATATTGTTTAACTTAATTTCAAAATCGTGAAACATTACATTTGCTAATATTGGTCCTAATATAGTTCCTTGTCTTAATCCAATTCCATTATATGCTTCATTAAAAGGATTAATAATATCTATCCACATTAATCTTTTAATACATTTAAGGAATTCTAAATCAAATATTTTGTGATTAATTTTTAATTTATCAATTACTTTATCTATACCAACTGTATCAAAATAATTTGATAAATCACAATCATATATTTTGCCCTCATTAACAAATTGTAGGCTCGTTGCTATATAGGCAACACATTGTAACGCATTTCTATCTCTTCTAAATCCGAAGCTTTCCGGATTAAAGTGAGCCTCAACTATAGGTTCAAGAACATTTCTAACACATTGTTGTGCTATTCTATCATAAATGTTTGTTATTCCTAGTTTACGCATTTTACCGTTTGCTTTAGGTATTTCAACTTGTCTAGCATAACATTGTTTCTTGCCAAGTAGTCTTGCTTTAATTTCTTTTATTACGATTTCAATATTATTATTAAGTATATTCTTATAAGATAGTCCATCCGGACCGGGTGTATCTTTCCCTTTATTTCTAGAAATAATCTTTATTGCGGTTAGGATATTAACATCATTAATAACATATTGCCATAAATGATTATGTCTTTCATATTTTAGGGATTTGTTAAATAATATGATTTCCATTTGATTTAACCCAAATTTTGTTGGGTCGTTTTTCTTATCCGAAATTGTTATCGCCTTCTTTCCATAAAGGATAGCGATTAAATTAAAATTAATTTAGACTTGGGACCTTCCCTCCATTTCTTATTATCAAAATTTCATAGGTACTATGTCCCTACTGAAGACCCATTAATAATTCTTTCAAGTTGCCCATTCCCGAATTAAGCCTTAACGGTGGGTCCATCCAACGTTCCAAATACTTTAGGTATATATTTACACTTAGGTTCTACCTTTACCCCTATTACCTATTATCAAACAATTATAACAACCCATTAGTTATATCCATCATAATCTGTACGAAAATTATTTTGGAAAGTAATCAATTAACTAACATTTCTATTAATCGCTCTAAGAGGCGTACATTCAGTAGTTCGTCAGTATTTAGTCACTAATACATTCTAACCATATGTAATTCCCTAACCGGACCATTTTCGCAGTAATGTTTAACCTTTCCTCAACTTAATGTTAGGGCTACTTAGTCCGACTTCACCCAGCTTTACACATTAAAATTGCTTCTAATGCATATGGGAGTATTATTAGCCATCTAGTCACAGGACTTGTTAGGGTGTCCTGTCGTGGTCTCAAGTATTCAGTTGTCATTAACTATTTAAAAGTTAACGCTACAAATCCTTTGGCAAGTGCCAATTTCTTGTAAACGTTGCGCACCATA
>JAFSJY010000061.1 GCA_017449215.1 Acholeplasmatales bacterium
ATGAGCTCCACCATAGCCATAAACTGTTACCTTAGCACCAGCCTTAACAGCTAATGTAATTGAACCATTCTTTACTTGTCCGTTATTTGCATTTGCATTATTGATTGTTGCAGTATATGTAACACCTTCAATTGAATCAATATTACAATCAGCACCAAATACAATCTCAACATCCTTATCTGTTGAAGGAACAGGATATTCAATCTTAATTGACATTAAGTAGTTGTTACCATCTACTGCAGTGATTACTACGTCACCATCAGCTGCTACTACAACTTCATAGTCCTTATTTTGAGTTTCTGAAGTTGAACCATTAGCAGTTACTGTATATGATGTATAATCACCAGCGTCAGTACCATGAGCTCCACCATAGCCATAAACTGTTACCTTAGCACCAGCCTTAACAGCTAATGTAATTGAACCATTCTTTACTTGTCCGTTATTTGCATTTGCATTATTGATTGTTGCAGTATATGTAACGCCTGTAACTGAATCAATATTACAGTTAGTACCAAATACAATTTCAACATCCTTATCTGTTGAATCAGTTACAACAACAGGAACTGTTGGAGTTGAAGTGAAATCTACTTCGAATGCACCAATGTAGCCATTACCTGATGCAGTAATTACTACTTCACCAGCAGCATCGAATGCATATTCATATGCCTTCATATCACCAGTACCTGAAGAAGTTGGTGTAACAGCTGTACCATTTAATGTTACAACAGCATTGTTATTTCCTTGATAGAAATACATTCTTAAGATACTTGCAGCATTTGTAGTATACTTAATAGTATTTGTATCATTGAACTTTAACCAGTTATCCTTACCATTTGAAGAAACTCCATTGTAAGTTACTAAATCATATGTTGCGTTGTCAGCAGCTGAAGTCATTCTAATACCAGCTTCATCATTATTATGATTTACTACTACGGCATCAGTATTAACTGCGTGATAAGAACCACCCTTAAAGTTAACAAATGTATTCTTAGAAATCTTTGTTGCATATTCACATACTGCATATAAGATTGGGTTATTTTCTGATTGTGTATCACCACGCTCGATATCCCATGTAGCAGCTGTAGGAATAGAATATACATAAGTTGTAGTTGTATCAGCATTAACAGTTGTGCTTAATAATTCAGCGTTAGTTGTACCAGCATGTACAATTGGAGTAGCCTTTACTTGACCATTCTCTGTTACGATAACTACTGTTAATGTAGCATTACCCTTAGTTGTAGAGATAGAAAGCTTACCAGCACTATTAAGCTTTAAGCCCTTATTAGTAGAAATAGTTTCACCAGCAATATTTGTGAATGTATATGTCTTACCTAAGCTCTTGTAAGCTGAACTATTTGTATTGAAGTTACCAATTTCAGTAGCTTTACCTGTTACTACATGTGTTTCAGCATTTTCTACACCATCTTCTGTCTTAACATCAGTATCTGTTGTATACCACTCAGCCTTAACCCACTTAGGATCAACTGGCTTACAAGTATAAGTACCAGTTACACCACTACCATCACATGCAGTTGCTGTGAATGTTACTTCACCTGCAGCAACGAATGTTACTCTACCTTCATATGGATCAATTGTAGCTACATTTTCATCTGAAGAAGACCACTTAACTGACTTATTAGTTGCTGTCTTATTAGTAATTACTGAAGATAATGTTAGAGGAACACCAACACATTCAGTTGTTGTACTAGCAGTAACTGTAATTCCAGATGCCTTTTCTTCAGTAACAGATGGATCAGTTGTTACTACAATCTTAGTAATATATGTTGTGCCCTTAGCTGTTAATACTACAGATCTAGCTGCAGCATCATATACAGCATATGTGTTCATTACTTGAGCACCTGTTGAGTTATTATTGAAGAACATTACAGCTTCACCATCTTGAGTATCTGCTGTAATTTCAACAGTACCTGAATAGAAACCATATACTTCTACAAAGCTCTTACCAGTAACAGGAACAGTAATTGTTGCACCGTTGCCACCTGAATAGCTACCAGAGCTATGAGCTGTAAATCCTTCTACCATTGATGATAAATCTGCTGAACCATCAAATGTATAAACAGTTGTTTCACCAGCTGTATCTGTTGCTAATACATCAGAAGATGCATCCATATCTACAGCAAAACCATTTTCAAGAATTAGAGCATCAATATCCCAAGCAGTTGATGCATCCTTTTCATACTTTTGCTTTTGAGTATTATACATTCTGTTAAGAATTGTTCTACGACCATTGAATTCTGTTGCAACTGTATCAGCAGCTACGATACCTGCAGTACCTGTATAATTTAAAGAAGCTGCAGTTGCTGCGTCCATCTTCCAACCGATTGCTGTAGCATCGAACTCTGTTGCTGTTGCAGAACCCTTCCAAATACTTGATTCGATATCTGAACAAGTTGTATTGATATAAGCGATTTGGTTATAATAATCAGTTGTTGAGCTCCATGGATTACGAGCTAAATATGTCTCTTGTCCATTTTCCTTAGCTTCAGCAGATTCCTTAACAGTTGAGTTATAAATAACTAAACCCTTACCAACCTTTGAAGACTTAGCCATTCTTGGAGCTGTAACATATGATGCATGAGATGATGCAGTTGAATCGTAAACAGATACGATTTCGCACTTTTCATATAATGCTACTGAACCAGCTTGCTCCATCCAGATGAAGTCAACGTCACCTTCAATGTAGCATCCATAGAACCATGCCTTACCAGCAGTTCTTAATGTATCTTGATGAGATTTAAATGAACAGTTATAAGCTACTGTATTACCCTTTGTATCAGTACCTAATACTTCTGCTTGTGTATTAGATGCAAGACCTGCATCAGCAGCACCTGTACGTGTCCAGTCGCTTTCAAGAGTAAGATTTTCAAGAATAATATTACCAGTACCTTGGATTTCCATTAAGTTACGAGTCTTTTCCTGAGTCATATTTGAACCATGACCCTTAATGATTACATCAGCACCATACTTAGTATCAGTTGCACCTACAATCTTAATTGTAGCTGAACCATTATAATCTAAGCCATTTTCATTATATGTTCCCTTTGGAACAATAATAGTAAATGTATCTGTACTATTTGCTGGAACAGCAGAAATAGCTTCCTTAATTGTACCATACTCAGTACCATTCATTGTAATCTTTGTAGCTTCAACTAATGTAGAAGTCCACTTAGCGTATAATGTCACATCTCCTGTAGGAGCTGTATCAAAGCTAAATGCTTGAGTTAAAGCAACGTCAGTATACCATCCTTCAAAAGTATAAGTATTTACTGAACCAGTTCTTGTTGGATCAGTAGGCTTAGTAGCCTTCTTTCCTTCCTCTACTGTTTGAGATGCTACAGCTGTACCACCATTTGAATAGAAGTTTACTGTGAAATTCTTCTTAGCTGGTGTTACTGTTCCTCCACCGTTTGTTGTTCCGCTTCCGCTATTGCTTCCACCATCTTCTGTAGTTGTAGGTGTTGTAGGCTCAGCGTCATCACCACATGCAGATAAACTAAAAACTGCTGCGGCAGCTAGGGCTAAACCTAATAAAATCTTTCTTTTTTTCATTCTTACATTTCCTCTCTGTTTTTTCTTAAAAATGTATGATTTTTGCAACCATATCTAGTTTTGTTATATCACACAGAAAGCGCTTTTTCAATAGCACTTCGGGTCATGTTATGACACGAGTGTATCGTTATTTTTAATACCTCAAATTTAGTGCTTTTCGTGGTTGATTTTCAAATTTTTTTCTACTAAAATGTAGTTGGTATATGAAGATACTCCCCTTGGTATCTTTCAACTCACACGAAAGGCCCATTCCCTTGGGTCTTTTACTTTTACATAACAAAAAAATCATGGCCTACATGTTGGAAACCATGATTTTTCTTTATTTAGTTATTTCTTTTAGATGATTCAATAATGAATGATACGCCTATTGGTTCTTCATTTTGAACACTTAGCTTATAATCAAAGAAATTAACTGTCTTTTGCACTATTGACATACCAAGACCAAATTGTCCTTTGCTTCCTTTTTCATAAGGTTTAAATGCATTACCAATGAATTTAGCATCAATATGCTCACCATCATTATAGATTCTTATTCTATCAGGTCTTAATACTATTTTAATTTCAGATTTAGCATATCTTAGAGCATTTTCTATTATATTACTTAATACAATATCCCAATTCTCATAATATCCTTTAAATATTACCTTTTCTAAATCTAAATTGAAATTAATATTTGATTGATGCTTATATTTAATTACAACATCATTAATTAATTCATCCATTTCAATATCAATAAATGGATTAGATTTATCAAGATATTCAATACTGTTATATTGTAATAGCTTAATAACCTTCTTCTCTAATAAATTAGATTGTTCAATAATAACATTTAATGCATCAATAGATTCAACACCATCCTGGATTGCTTCTGCGTATGATTTTATAACAGCTATAGGTGTTTTAAAGTCATGTGATAGATTTTGAAGCATTTCCTGCTTTGTCTCTTCATTTTGATATATTTGCAATCTCATTTTCTCAATAGAGCATGATAATTGCCCAACCTCATCACAACCACCATCTAAATATTCCTTTTCATATTTATTATTAGGCATGTTTTCGATATGAAGCTGTAAATATCTAATTCTTCTTACATAAGTATTACTCCACCATGAAATTACTAATATAGATATAAATATCATAATAGTAAATACTAATATTGATCTAAATGATATTGTCTTTATCATCTCAAATGCATATGTATCATCTGTAAAAATAATAGTGAAAATATTAGGATTATCAAATGACTGACAAACATAGTAAATTTCTTTAGATTCTAGCTCAATTTCACCACGAAGTCTAAGCATACTATCAGTATTTTTTACTTCATTAATTAACAATTCAACTGATTCATCACTAATCTTAAAATCTAAATCAGAATTTAATTCCCATGTGCCATTATTGTAAATGATATATGCAAATTTCATATCATTCTTTTCTCTGTCTGGTCTCTTTCTATCATCACCAACATCCATAGTTCTAATAAATGCAGAATATGATGATAATCTAGAATAAACCTCATCATAAGCAATTGCTCTTACAGATGTAATAGTTATTGCAGAGAAAGCTATTGTTGCTATCAACAATATGCTTGCAAATAAAATGAATAATTGACCAGTAAAGCCTAGTTTTTTCATACTAATAATCTATATCCAAAGCCATAGATTGTTTCAACATTAAGATTAGGCATTTTTTGTCTTAATCTTCTCATTAAATCATCTACTACTCTATCGCTTCCGAAATAGTCACTTCCCCAAACATTATCTAGAATTTGATCTCTTGAGAAAGCCTTAGCTTTATTTTCTAATAGGAATAATAATAAATCATATTCCTTACTTGTTAAATTAATATTCTCGTTATTTTCATATACAATTCTCTTATCAAAATCAATTGTATATCCATTAAATGAAAATACATTATTATTTATAGCATCACCATATGATCTATTTAATATATTTTTAACTCTTAATACTAATTCTCTTGGAGAATATGGCTTTGCAATATAATCATCAGAACCAAGCTCAAGACCCATTACCTTATCGATATCATGATCTCTAGCAGATGCAAAAATTACAGGCTTTTTAGGATTCTTTTCTCTAATTGCTTTAATTAGATCATAGCCTGTTACCTCACCAGGTAGCATTATATCTAATATCCATAAATTAATATCATCACTTATAGCATTTAAAGCATCCTCACCAGTTGTATAGATAACAGTATCATATCCTTCATTTTTTAAATACTTATCTACTACTGATGCTAAATTCTTCTCATCCTCAACAATTGCAATTTTATACATATTATCGCCCCTCTCATATATTCGATTATAACATAAATATTTTTAAAAAAGAAAAGAACAGCATTCTGGCTGTTCTTAAATAGCATTATTTTTCAGCCAGAATATTATATTCAGGCCTATTATAGCTTAAAATTTTAGATAACTTATATGATTAATTTGTGAAAATATGTGATTAGTCTTCGTATAAGTCTTCGTAATCATCCATGTACTTATTGTACTTTTCTTCATCATCATTATCATCATATGAATCTTCGTCTTCTTCATCATCTTCAAGATCATCTTCATCCTCATCATCATATGAATCTTCATCATCCTCATCTTCGTCGTCATCGTCGAAGTCATCTTCCTCTTCTTCATCAGCATCTTCAAGCTCAAGATCAGACTCGTTAAGATCGTCATCTTCCTCTTCAGCATTGTCATAATCATCCTTAGAGTTGAATGAAGAACCATCCTTATCAAATTGATCTAATGATTGACGAGATTTTAAATCCCACTTGTTTTCACCCATGAAAACAAATTTAGATGATGTTGTAATATCTGTATATAATTTAGCTGCATAAGTGCCATCAGTATCAATAACACCCTTTCTAGCTAATGTTTCTTCTATTAAAGTATAAATATCAATTGGCTCTTTCTTTTCATCCATTATTTCAAGAGCAATTTCAATTAATGACATTTGATTTTCCATCTTGCTTCCTCCAAGTTGCATAAACGCTATTATATTTTACTTAAAATCTATCTATTTTGCAAGTATTTAATATCAATAATTCAAACAGATATTAATTTATTAATATCCATAGTTTATGATGTTGCTTAATATCTTCTACATTTAAATCATATTCAATAGTTAGCTTATTAGATTCTATAACTAATTTTGTAGTCAAAACTATCATATCAAATTCAAGCCCAAGCTTATTACTATAATGCCCAATTTTTCTTTCACCAAGTGATAAAGGTAGTAACATATTAGTATCGCCTATACGACGAAATAATACGCTCATATCATCATTTATTGTGATTTCGATTTGTGTATTAGGACATGTTTTATCATTAAAGATAATTGTATTATCTTTTCTTGAATAATTTTCACTAAAAATTACCTTATTTCCATCAGAATCAACACTATGAAAAGTAATCATTTAATAATCCCTTCTGCCTTCAAATGCTTTTAACAAAGTAAGCTCATCAATATAAGAAATGTCTCCACCTACAGGTAAACCATGGGCAATTCTAGTAACCTTTACATCAAATGATTTTAATAATTCCTTTAAATATTTGGCTGTAGTTTCACCCTCTAAGGTTGCGTTAGTGGCTAAAATAATTTCATCTACTTCTCCATTTTTTACTTTATCTAAAAGAGATGAAATATTTAAATCATCAATTCCTATTCCCTTACTAAAAGATATAGCACCATTTAATACATGATAAATTCCCTTATATTCATTTACTTTTTCCATAGTAAATAAATCCTTAACAGATTCAACAACTAAAATTTGTCTATGATTTCTTTCATTATCACTACAAATTTTACAAATCTTTCCTTCGGAAATATTACCACATGATTCACAAATATGAATATCTGTATGTAAAGAGTTTAATGCATTTGAAAAATCAACAATATCCTCATCCTTCATATGCATAAATACATATAAAGCATATCTTTCAGCAGTTTTTCTTCCAACAGATGGTAGATGCTCAAATGATTCTATTAAATTTTCTAACGCATCTGGATATTTATTATTCATTAGAATCCAAATCCTAAGCCGCCGCCAAAGCCGCCCATAATCTTAGAAGATTCTTCATCAATCTTCTTCATAGCATCATTTAAAGCAATTACAACCATATCTTGAACCATTTCGATATCATCCTTTGCAGCTTCAGGATCGATAGTAACACTTACAACCTCGTGGCTACCCTTTATTTCAACTGATACTACTCCACCACCAGCTGTTCCCTTAAATACAGTAGCCTCAAGCTTTGCTTGAGCTTCCTCCATTTGCTTTTGTAACTTTCTAAGTCTCATCATTTGTTGTTGATTCATTTTATTATTCCTCCAATATTTTTAAATCATCGCCAATTAATTCTTTGGCATCATTAACTAACTTTTCCTCTGGACTAACTGTACGCTCAGTAACCTGAGGAACTACTCTTCTTTTTACTCCAATTCTAATTGGATTTAAAAGTGGTTTAGGATTTAACGCAGAATACTTAGATTTAAAGTCTTCCTTAACAGTTGCCCAAATGTGTCTAGGTATACATACGTAATCCTTAATATTTATATTATATTCTGAAAATATTTCAATAACTTTTACAAATGTTTCATATTCCATTAATCTATTACAGAATTTAGCATCAGCCAATTCAATTAAAATAGAGTCTTCACTAGCTGCGATAATTTTACCTCTAGTAAGAATTTGAATATAAACATATGAATATTTATTCTCAATATCCTTTAATATATTTTCAACCTGATTTCTCTTATCCCTAGATGAATTATTTAAGATAGCTTCAATATCATGAATATTTATTTCATCATCTGGAATAACATTAGGATCTAATGTGTTATTTAAAATCACAGGCTCTACATCAACTGGCTTTGGTGTTACAACAGGTTGTGTTTGTGTATCACGGACAAACTCTGTTTTTTCAGTATGTAAATTTTGTTGCTCATTTTTAATATTTAGTATTTCCTCTTTTGAAGGAATTTGAGCTTGAAATTGATTAAATCCAAAGCTATTATTTTGATTATTTTGTCTTTGATTTCTTTCTTGCTTAATAAGGATTTGAACACTATTTTCAAGTGAATCTACTCTTTCAGAAAGTGATGATAAATCATTTAATTTTATATCACTCATTTTTAAAATAGCTAACTCTAAATAAGCTCTCTTTTGAGTAGAGAATCTCATATCATTTAATGCTTGATTTAAAATATCAAGCCAATTATAAATCATACCCTTATTAATGATATCAGCAAGCTTGATAAAATCTGCATTTTTATACATTAGCTTTTCATCTAATACAGCATTATTCTTAAACATTAATACATCTCTTAAGAATAATACTAAATCATTAACTATTCTAGGAACTTCCTTACCTTCCTTAATGATATTATCTAATAATGTAATACAATTTGCTGATTCATTATTAGCACAATTATTTAATAATTCTATCATCTTAATATATGATATATTACCACTAATAGCTAATACATCGTCTAATGATATTTCTTCATTAACACTATAGCTAATACATTGATCAAAAATTGATAATGCATCTCTCATTCCACCCTCAGCTGAAATAGCGATTTGGTGTAATGCCTCTTCACTAATCTTAATATTCTCATCCTGTGCTACTATTCTAAGTCTCTTTAGAGTATTCTCTAAAGAGATTGATGAGAAATCAAATCTTTGGCATCTAGATAATATAGTTTTTGGTAATCTATATGGTTCTGTTGTAGCTAATATAAATATAACATGTGCAGGTGGTTCCTCTAATGTCTTTAGTAAGGCATTAAATGCGGCCTGAGATAGCATATGAACCTCATCTATAATATATACCTTATATTTACCAACACTTGGTAAAAACTTAACAGTATCTCTTATAGCACGAACATCCTCAACACCATTGTTTGAAGCAGCATCGATTTCAACTACATCAGATATAATACCCTTTGCAATACCTTGACATACATCACATTCGCAGCAAGGTTCAATAGTTGGACCATGCTCACAATTCATAGCTTTAGCCATTATTTTGGCAAGAGTTGTTTTTCCTGTACCTCTTGGACCACAAAATAAATAAGCGTGTGCAACTTTATTTAATTTAATAGCATTTTGTAATGTTTTTATTATATGCTCCTGACCAACTACTTCTGAAAATTTTTGTGGTCGATACGCTCTATAAAGTGCAACATAAGCCATTTAAAATCACCCCTAACCAACATAATAAATATACTTAATTCCACCCTCAGTATAATGGTAATAAGTTATATATAAATCTGGGCATACCATTACGTCCCAAACAGTTGTCCAATAACCATCTCTATTAAGATTAATTCCAACATAATCAAATGTCTTTGAAATTAGATCACTACAGTAAGATTTATTCTTTGTATCAAACGTAAAACTATAATTATATGGATCTCTTAGGTGTCCGCTAGCTACGGACAAAGCTTCATCTAGCTTTTCTTCTGATAAATGAGTTCTATAACATACACAGCTATTAAAATAATCTAAATCATTCCAATAGCTTCTATTTGTTACCTTAGCTACATTTTCATCTAATTCCATGCCAGTTGCTTCAATTGAATCATAAATACTAATAGTACTATCATTATCTCTATAATAATCAGTTACTATCGCAACATGACCACCAACATTAAAATTCTTTAAAAATGATAAAAGCTCATTTACAACAAATGTATCACCAGATGCAATGATATCACCATAATTACCAGGCATCATGTACGTACCACTCATAGTATAGCCTGGTCTTTCTCCATCCATTGTAACCTTATAATATTTAACTAAATTAGTTGAAATATCCTCCTGATATACACCTAATTTTTTAAAGGATGAGATTTTTGAATTAATGATAACCTGCTCAGTTCCAGCATTAATTGCAAATCCACTTAAAATAAATATTAAAATTGAAGATATTATAATTAATACATATTTTAATATTTTTCTCATAATAACATTTTATCATAAATTGTTCATATTTTAAATAATCATTATAATTTAAAAAGACAGGAAATTTTCCTGCCTCTTTTATATTTTTTGGCTTAACTAAGCCATTTTTACAATTAGTCTTTATTTTTTGGCTTAATGACAATTGCTCTTTCTTCGCCTTCACCCTCAGATTCAGTATAAACATCTCTCCATTCAGAAAGCTTCTCATGAATAATACGACGCTCAAATGAAGTCATTGGTTGAAGTTTAACTGCTACCTTAGTCTTTGAAACCTCTTTAGCTGTCTTAGTGGCAAGAATTTCAAGTTGTCTAGCACGATTAGATTTATATCCACCGATATCTAATGTTGTAACAATATGATCCTTAGAATAAGTAGATATTAAGTTACGAAGAAGAATTTGTAATGCTTCTAAAGTTCTACCCTTAACACCAATTAATAAAGAATTTTCATATGAATCAATTATATAATGAATTTGTTCTTCACCATTAACTGATCTTGCTTCAATTTGATAACCAATATTTAAAGCATTTAAAATACCTTCTAGATATTTTTTACCTTCAATTGTTAGATTAACATCAACTAAAGCTTCACAATTTAATCCTTCAGGTAATTCACCTAAAACATTAATGAAAATCTTATCACTTGATATATGTAGTTTCTTTACTGCTTCAGAAATCGCTTCTTCCTGTGTCTTTGCGATAAATTCTACCTTTTTTTGCATATTTTCACCTTTTAGTTTAATTAAAATACATCTGGACGTGCTTTCATTTTCTCATATTTCTTATTATTGATAATTCTACCAATTTCAGATTGGAAAATTTGGTAAACAGCACCGATTAACCAGTAAATACCAAGAGTTGTATTAGATAATGCCATAAATCCGAACATTACATTCATGATTATCATTACCCATTTCATTTGATTCTTTTGATTTTTCTTATCATTTGGATGAATTCTTTGATATTTTGTAGGTCTTGATGATAATTTTTGTTGAAGAATTTGTAAACCAACGAATGCGATAGCTACAAATGCTGCAAAAACCTTATCCCAAGCGCTTGATGCGTTGAAGAATGAAGTATTCATTTCGAAGAAATTAAATACCTTAGTATTACTTAACGCAAATTCACCAGTTGAAACCATAGAAACTGCTCCATTTACAACAGTAGTAGAAGTAGCATTGATTCTTTGTACAACCTCATACATTGCCATGAAGATAGGGAATTGAAGTAACATAGGTCCAATACAACCTAATGGATTAATCTTATACTTCTTATAAAGCTTAGACATTTCCTGTTGCATTTGCTGTTGACTTCTAGGATCCTGTCTACCAGCATACTTTTTCTGAATTCTATTCATTTCAGGTTGCATTTGTTGCATCTTTAAGCTCATACCATTTGTACGTGCATAAATAGGCCATGCAATTGTTCTTACAATTAAAGTAGTGAAGAAGATACCCCAGAAGAATGAGTTACCTAAGCCCTTACCAATAGAAGAACATAATAATGCGATTGGCCAAGAAAGAATATTAATAGGCCAACCCCATAATGATTGCCAGAATCCAGAACCACCATCCCACATATCTACCCAGTCTTGACCGTATGTAGTATATGGCTTTGCGTACCAAGTAGAAGCACTAGTACGACATCCAGACAATGTAATAAGAAGAATCAAACAAACAGCAACTAACAATAGTTTATGTTTATTTCTTATGAAAAAACTTTTCACTTTTTTTCTCCTTGATTTAATAAATTTTGTTTTTTAAATAGATACTCTATTTCTTTATAAATCTTATTATAGTCAAGCTCAATTACTTTTGCTCTAGCGATAATAAAAACATCCACATTTAAATCTAATTTAATATTCAAATTAGAAACAACAGCACTAATTAATCTTTTATATTTATTACGAGTAACTGCATTTCCAATCTTTTTACCTACACTCATCGCATAACGAAAATGGCTGGTTTCTGAATTTACTTTTTTATAAACTGAAAAATACTGAGTAGATCTTGATTGCTTTTCTTTAAGAATAGCCTCAATTTCAGTATTCTTTTTTACGCGATATTCTTTGTTCATAGATTAATAACCTTTTATGACAAAAAAATACGACCAAACAAATCTTATAATTGTTCTGGTCGTACTAGTTATGTCAATTATTAAATATTAAATTAAACAGTTAACTGATGTCTGCCTTTTTTACGTCTAGCAGCTAAAACTTTTCTACCATTCTTAGTTGCCATTCTAGCGCGGAAACCATGAGTAACTTTTCTTTTTCTTTTATTAGGTTGATAAGTTCTTTTCATATCAATTACCCTCCATTCTTTAAGAAACCATGCGCATTTATTCTATCAAAAAGGTATTTTATTGTCAACAACGAATTTATCATGCATTAATTATTAATATTTTTACATCAAAAATTTCAATCCTATATTTATATATAATAGGAAGATTTATTCAAATAGACAAAATAAGTTCGATAAAAATCATTGAAGTGATAGAACATAAATTCAGAAAATTAGTAAGAAAATAGACTATTACGCCATTTTTTTATAAAATGTGGAAAACTCAAGATAGCTTATTAAGGTTATCCACATTTTTTAAAAATTATTTCTTGACAAATTTAATTCATTATTTTGGCTATTTTTTATTTATTTTTCGAAAAATATTTTTATGAAAGAAAATGAAAATTTATGAAAGATGTTTTCATTAATAATTTGTGTATTTCTCACATATACACAGTGTTCGTTTTTTTTAAAATTTTAAAAAATATCGGCTTAGATAAGCCATTATTGTTGTCTTTCATAATGTTTTCATTAAATACAAATGTGAATAAAATTAGTGTATATTGAGGAAAAATATTGTATCTATGTGGATAACTTATTAACACAATTTTTAACATGTGAAAATGTGTCCAACTCAAAAAAAGGGCGTAATTAGGTAATTTTATCAAAAAAGTTATCCACATTTTTTCATAATTATTAATAAATTTACAAAAAAGTTATCCACATTTTTTGTTGAAAAGTTTTTGTTGAAAACCACTTTTGACTAATGTATCATAATTGCGAGAAGAAACAAGGGTGATTATAAAATGTTAAATGGACAGGAAGTTTGGAACACTGTCAGAGACAAATTAAAGAAAAAATTAGCACCAGTTACCTTTGAACAATATTTCAAGGATATTGAAAAGATTGAATATGAGGAAAATGGTGTAATTTTTATTGTAGTAGACAGTATTTTCACAAAGAACAATATTAATAAAGTTCATATTAAAAATATTGAATCAATTTTAGATGAATGTAAATTTGAAAGAAAGTATAAAATTAGATTTATTACTGAGGATGAGAAGAAGGCAAAGGAAATTAAACCTAGACCTGCAATCACAGTATTAAATAATAATAACTTAAATTTAAATTATACTTTTGAATCATTTGTTACAGGTGAATCAAATAGAAATGCCTTTTTAACTGCTAGTAAAGTTGCTGAAACACCTGGTGTTTTCGTAAATCCATTATATATTTTTGGTGGAGTTGGCTTAGGTAAGACACATTTGATGCAAGCTATAGGTAATTACATTTCAGATATGAATGTAAATAATAAGATTGTTTATGTACAAGCTATGGATTTTTTAAAGGATTATACACAAGCTGTTCAATCTAATAATATGAATTTATTTAATGAAAAATATGATGGAACAGATGTATTATTAATGGATGATATCCAAATGCTTACTGATAAAAAGAGTACGCAGCAACAATTCTTCAATCTATTCCAAAATATGATTGATAGAAGTAAACAAATTGTTATTACATCAGATTGTCCACCAAATAAGTTAAATGGTTTTATGGACAGACTTACATCTAGATTCCAAATGGGTATTCAAGTTAATATAAATCAGCCAGATTTTCCTCAAAGATTAAGTATTTTGAAGAGAAAAGTAGCAGAATTTACACAAAAAGAGGTTCCAGATGATGTATTATCATACATCGCTGAAATATTTACTGATAATGTAAGAGAGCTAGAGGGTGCTTTAACAAGAGTAAGTATTTATTCTGATTTTATGGGACAGCCTATTACATTAGATTTTGCTAAAGAGGCATTAGATGTATTAGTTAAGGCAAGAACTACACATGAAAATACATATGAATCATGTATTTCAGTAGTAGCTAATTTCTATAATATTAATTCAATTGACATTTTAGGTGCTGGTAGATCAGCAAAAATAGTATTACCTAGACATATTGTAATGTATATTTTAAAGAATAAATATAACCTAACATATCAAAAAATAGGTGCCATTTTAAATGGTAAGGATCATACAACAGTAATGAATGGATGTATGAGAATTGAAAATGAAATTAAGACAAATGAAGAATTAAAAATGGCTGTTGAAAGTATTATGAAAAAGCTATAAATTTTGAAACTTAAAGACCCAAAAATCTTTAAGTTTTTTTCTTTATTTGATTTTCCAATATAAATAATTATTTATTTTAATTATTTAGTGAAAAAATATAATGTGGATTTTTGTGAAAAAAATGTTCATTTTCCACATTAATTATGATATAATAAAACGTGTATTTTAAACGGTTTTTACTAGTTATCCACAAATCCACCGTGGCTAATTATTAAAATTATAAAAATTCATTAATATATCTTTTTAGGAGGGCTTTATGAATATTACAATTGATAGAGAGGTTTTACTCGAAAATTTAAATATCATTTCAAGAGGATTACCATCTAAATCACCAATGCCAATTTTAACAGGTATCAAATTTTATGTAACTGAAAATGATTTATTTATGACATCATCTAATACTGATATTTCAGTTGAGGTTACAATTACTGATTCATCATTACAAATTACAGAGGCTGGATCAACTGTTGTTCCTGGTAGATTATTTATTGATATCATTAGAAAGATTAATTCTAAAAAGGTAAATTTATTCTTATCAGATGACAAGATTTTAATTGTTAAGGCTGATAGAGGTGAATATAAGCTTCATATTATGGATCCATTAAATTATCCAAAGATCGACTTTGTACCTCTTGAAAATCCATTAACATTACATTCAGATGTTTTAAAGTCATTAATTAAGGAAACAGTATTCGCAACAGCACAAACTGAAAAGAAACCAATCTTAGATGGTGTTAATTTTGTAAATAATAACAATGAATTAATTGTTACAGCTACAGATTCATTTAGATTATCTCAAAAGATTACAAATATTAGAGATTATAAGGATTTCAATATTACAATCCCTAATAAATCTTTAGATGAAATGTTAAAGGCTTTAGATGTTTATGATGGTGATGTTAATTTATACTTCACACAAAATAGATTATTAGCTCAATATAGAAATGTATGCTTCCAAACAAGATTATTAGATGGTAATTATCCAGATACATCTAAATTAATTCCTAGCACATTCCCTATTATTGTTAAGTTTAATAAGGATGAATTAGTTGAAGCAGTAGAAAGAGTATCTTTATTATCACCTCGTGATAAGGAAAGAGATAAGGAAATTGCTTATTCAATTATTAAGCTATCTATTAGAAAGGATAGAACAATTGAAATTTCAACTAATAATACTGTATATGGTGATGCTAGAGAAGAGGTTATTCCTACATTTGTAGATGCATCTAATCCTATTACAATTGGATTTTCATCTAGATATCTTCTAGAAGCATTAAAGAGCTTCATGTCTACTGAAATTTCATTAAATTTAACTGGTGAAATTAGACCATTCGTAATTCGTGGAGAAAAGGATGTTAATTTAACTCAATTAATCTTACCAGTAAGAATGGATTAATTAGATTTATAAGGCTTATCAGAAATGGTAAGCTTTTTTTCTTTGCTTAATTAGTGCTTAAAATTATTTTAAAGCCTTAATTTTATGGTTTTGAATAGAATATGAGTATTTATACATATATTAAAAAAAATTAAAAAAATGGCTAAAAAATAGGGATATTTATTTGAATTTTTGCTTCTATATGATATAATCATATAGAAAGGGGTTTTCTATGAAGCCATTAAAAATAACTACACCTTATATAACATTACAACAGCTTTTAAAGATTGAGGATATCATATCTTCTGGTGGAGAAGCAAAATTCTATTTAGCTGAAAATCCAATTTTAGTAAATGGAGAATTAGAAAATAGAAGAGGTAGAAAGCTTTATCCAAAGGATGTTATTAAGGTAGATAATCAAGAATTTATAATTGAATAATGATTAAATCAATTAATTTAGTTAACTTTAGATTATTTGATAAATTAAATCTCGAATTTAATAATTCATTTGTTATTTTGAGTGGCAAAAATGCGACTGGAAAAACTTCTATTTTAGAAGCTATTCATATTTTATCCACTACTAAATCACATAGAACTATTGATGTATCTGAGGCTATTCAATTTGAGAAGGAATATTCAAAAATTGAAATAGATAATGATAAGAAATATAAGATAGTTTTATCTGATAAGGGCAAATCATTATTTATTAATGATAGAGAAATAAAGAAGAGTGGAGATTATATTGGTAATTTCAATGTATGCATGATAGCTCCTGCAGATATTTCTTTAGTAAATGGTAGTAAGCAGGATAAGAGAAGGTTTTTAGATTTAAATATTTCAATTTTAGATAAGAGATATATAAATGAATCTTCTAAATATAAAAAGCTATTAAGCGAAAGAAATTCAATATTAAAAAATGGAAATCCTGATAAAACAATGCTTAATATTGTCACAGATGATTTAATTAATTCATTGAAATACATTTATGAATCAAGAATTAATCTTGTGAATGATATTAATTCATATCTTGATGAAATATGTAAAAAAATGAATATTGAGCATATCGAATTAAAATATGAGGCAACCTATAATCCATCAAATATAAAAAAATCATTTGATTCTAAATTAGAGTCTGATTTATTATATAAAATCACTCAAATAGGTACTCATAGAGATAGCTTTAAAATTTTAATTAATAATCTTGATGCCTCTAGCTTTGCTAGTGAGGGACAATCAAGAATAATTTATATAGCAATAAAATTAGCTTTAAAGAAAATTATCACATTAAAGGATAAGGAGCCAGTTTTATTATTAGATGATATATTTCAAGCCTTAGATAAAAGTAGAATTGAGGCTTTAACGGAATATGTAAAGGAATCAAAACAAGTGTTTATAACAACTACTTCAGTATTAGAAATACCTGATGAAATTCTAAAGAATGCAGTAGTTATTAGAATAGAAAATAAAGGGGAGAATAAGTGATGGAAAAAGAAGAAAAAGTAATGGAAGCAAGTAAAGAAGAAATTGCTGAGCTTACTGGTAACAATCCAGATGCCAATAATTATGGTGCTAAAAACATCAGAATTTTAAAGGGATTAGAGCCAGTTAGAGAGCGTCCTGGTATGTATATCGGTTCTACTGGTAAAACTGGTCTACATCATTTAGTATGGGAAATTACAGATAACTCAGTAGATGAGGCCCTAGCAGGTTATGCATCTCATATTAAGGTTGAAATATTACCAGATGATAATACTAATCCAGATCATCCAGCTAGCATTATTAGAGTTACTGATGATGGACGTGGTATGCCTATTGATTTACACCCAGAAACAAAAAGACCTGCGTTAGAGGCTATTTTTTCAGTGTTACATGCTGGTGGTAAATTTGATGATGGTGCATATAAGGTATCAGGTGGTCTACATGGTGTAGGTGCGTCAGTAGTTAATGCCTTATCTGAATGGCTAGAGGTTACTGTTATGAGAAATGGTAAGCTTTATACTGAAAGATTTGAGCGTGGTGCTGTGGTATCTGATTTATATGAGCATGGTACATCAGACCATACAGGAACAATCGTTACATTCAAACCAGATTATGAAATGTTCCATGAAACACTTATTTTTGATTATGAAACTATTAGAGAAAGAATGCAGAAGACTGCATATCTTAATAGTGTTTTAACTATTACAGTTGAAGATTTAAGAGACCCTGAAAATATTATTTCTAATACATATCATTATGAGGGTGGTATTAAGGAATATGTTCAATTCCTTGGTACGGGTAAAACATTACTTCATAATGACATCATCTATACAAATTCTATTGGTTCTTATAAGGAATTAAATTCAAATGGTGTTGAGGTAAAGCGTGATGTAATTATTGAAGTAGCTATGCAATATAATACATCATATAATTCAACTATTTATTCATTTGTTAATAACGTAACAACAAATGAAGGTGGACATCATGAGGAAGGCTTTAAGCTTGCCTTATCAAGAGAATTAAAGAAGTATGCTGAAAATAATAAGCTATTTAAGAAGGATGAGGATATCACAAGAGAGGATACCCTAGAAGGATTAGTAGCTATTATTTCAATTAAGCATCCAAATCCAGAATTTGAAGGACAAACTAAATCAAAGCTTGGTAATCCAGAGGTAAGAGGATTAGTTAATAAAGCATTTGGTGAGGCCTTAGAAAGATATTTAGGAGAGCATCCAGCAGATGCTAAAACAATTATTGATAAGATTTTAGCTGCATCTCGTGCTAGAAAGGCAGCTCAAGCTGCAAGAGATGCGACAAGAAGAAAATCTCCATTAGATAACTTAATGCTTTCATCTAAGCTTGCAGATTGTAGATGTAAGGATCCATCTAAATCAGAAATTTACCTAGTAGAGGGTGATTCTGCCGGTGGTTCTGCAAAATCTGGTAGAAATTCAAATTATCAAGCAATCCTACCACTTAGAGGTAAGGTATTAAATGTTCAAAAGGTTCAGCTTGCAAGAGCACTAGAAAACCAAGAAATTCAAACAATGATTAGAGCTATTGGTACAGGTATTGGTGAAGAATTTGATATTACAAAGGCTAGATATCATAAGATTGTAATCATGACCGATGCCGATGTCGATGGTGAGCATATTTGTATCTTATTATTAACATTCTTCTATAGATTTATGAGAGGCTTAATTGAGGCTGGTTATATCTATGTTGCTAAGCCACCTCTATATAGAATTCAATTTGGTAAGCAAATGGATTATGTATATTCTGATGAGGATCTAGAAAGATTAAAGAAGGAAAAGTATTCTGGAAAGAAATATGATGTTCAGAGATATAAGGGTCTAGGTGAAATGGATGCTATCCAGTTATGGGATACTACAATGGATCCAAGATATAGAACATTAACTAGAGTTCATCTAGAGGATGCACAGGTTGCAGATATGACATTTGAAATGCTAATGGGTGAAGAGGTTGAGCCTCGTAAGGTATTTATTCAAGAGAATGCCCATTTCGCAGATAACATTGACGTATAGGAGATTGTTTTGATATGGCTATGAATGAGAAGGACTTAGAGTTTGAAAAGGCTCTAGAAGAAAGAAAAGAAGATTCAGTAGAACAATTAGATGTTAATCATAAAATGAAGACTGCATTCTTAAATTATGCAATGTCAGTTATTATAGCAAGAGCTTTACCAGATGCAAGAGATGGTTTAAAGCCTGTTCAAAGAAGAATTCTTTATGGTATGAATGAATTAAAGATATTCTCAAATGTTCAGCATAAGAAATCAGCTCGTATCGTCGGTGACGTAATGGGTAAGTATCACCCACATGGAGACTCATCTATTTATGAAGCAATGGTACGTATGGCTCAGGATTTCTCTTATAGATATCCATTAGTTGATGGACATGGTAACTTTGGTAATATTGATGGTGATGGCGCCGCTGCGATGCGTTATACAGAGGCAAGATTATCTAAGATAGCAATGGAAATGCTAAGAGATATTGAAAAGGATACTGTTGATTTTATTGAAAACTACGACGCAACAGAAATAGAACCAAACCTATTACCATCTAGAATTCCAAACCTTCTAGTTAATGGTACTACAGGTATTGCAGTAGGTATGGCTACTAACATTCCACCACATAATTTAGGAGAGGTAATTGATGGATGTATCGCATTAATTAAGAATCCTGAATTAACTAGTGAGGAATTAATGGAATATGTTAAGGGTCCAGATTTCCCTACTGGAGGCTTAATTTTAGGTAAGGAAGGATTAATTTCTGCATATACAACTGGTAATGGTACTATTACTATGAGAAGTAAGGCTCATATTGATAGATTCGATAATGGTAAGGCAGAAATCGTTGTTACTGAAATACCTTATGGTATTAATAAAAATAGAATTGTACAAAGAATTGCCGAGGTAGCAAAGGATAAGATTATTGATGGTATTGTAGATTTACGTGATGAATCTAATATGGATTATGGCGTAAAGATTGTTATTGAATTAAGAAGAGATGTAAATCCAGATGTAGTATTAAATATGCTATATAAGTACACTCCACTTCAAACAAGCTACGGTATGAACATGGTATGTCTTGTTGATAATAAGCCTATTGCTATTACATTACATGACGCATTAGATGTTTATTTGAAGCATCAAATTAATGTAATTACTAGAAGAACTGAATTTGATTTAAAGAAGGCTTTAGATAGAATTCATATCTTAGAGGGCTTATTAATTGCTCAGGATAATATTGATGAGGTAGTTCATATCATCAGAAATACTAAGGATGGAACTGAAAAGGAAAAGCTAATGGAAAGATTTAGCTTAGATGATGTTCAGGCTCAAGCTATCCTAGATATGAGATTACAACGTATTTCTGGTTTAAATTATCAAAAGCTTGTTGAGGAAAGAGATAATTTATTAAAGGATGTAGAATATTATAATTCTATCCTAGGCTCTCAAGAAAAGAAGAATGAGCTATTAATTTCTGAAATGGAAGAAATTAAGGGTAGATATAATGATAAGCGTAAGAGTGAATTAGCATTAAATGTTAATTTAAATATCACAAATGAAGATTTAATTGAAAAGGAAGATGTAATCATTACAGTAACAAAGCTTGGATATGTAAAGCGTATGAAGCAGTCTGAATATAGAGCTCAAAACCGTGGTGGTGTTGGTGTTTCAGGTATGAAGACTCATAAGGATGATGACATTGCATTTGCTATTCCAGTATTTACACATGACCAATTATTATTCTTTACAAATAAGGGACGTGTATATATTTCTAAGGGATATAATATTCCAGAAGGTAATAGATTATCAAAGGGTATTCCTCTAATCAATATTATTCCATTCCAAGAAGGTGAAAAGCTTCAGGCTTTAACTACAATTCCTCAATTTAAGACAGAAGAGGAATATGAAAGTAAGTTCTTATTCTTTGTTACTAGAAATGGTACTGTTAAGAGAACTAGTCTTTCACAATTTAAGAATATTAGATCATCTGGTATTATAGCCATTACATTAGATGAGGACGATGAATTATATCGTGTTGAATTAACTGATGGTAATAGAGAAATTGTACTTGCCGCATCTAATGGTAAGGCAATTCATTTCAATGAAAATGATGTACGTGCTATTGGTAGAAATGGTGCCGGTGTACGTGGTATGCTAATAGGTCCTAAGGATAAGATTATTGGTGTTGCCATTGTTACAGATGAAAAGCCATACGTATTAGTATTATCATCTAATGGATATGGTAAGAAAACTGATGTTAATGAATATCGTCTACAGGGTAGAGGTGGTTCTGGTGTTAAGGCCATGAACACTACTACTAAGACTGGTGATTTAGTTGCTTTAGATGCTGTTAGTGATAATGATGATATCCTAATTACAACAAGACAGGGTATTGTTGTTAGAACTCATGTTGATGGAATTTCTCAAACATCACGTGCTACACAGGGTGTTAAGATTATCACATTAAAGGATAATACTGAAATTGCATCAATCGCTGTGGTTGATAAGGAAGAGGATGAAGAGGAAGTAAAGGTTGAAGGAGTAGAAACAGAAAATACTGAAGCTACAACAGAAGCACCTGCTGCTGAATCTGAAAATACTACAACTGAAGAATAAGATTATGACCTACTTTTGGTAGGTCTTTTCTAATATTAAAAACACTTTATTAATTATAAAAATTAATATATAATTATTACGGACATAATGTGTTATGGAGGATAGATTATGAAATATTGTAGTCACTGTGGAGCTGAAGCAAAAGATGATGCTAAGTTCTGTGAATATTGTGGAAATCAATTTACTGTAGTTAATAATAATGTAAATGAAAATACAAATACTCAACAAAGTAATGTTAACGATAATAATGTATATTATAATGGCACTAATGTTAATGGTGCCCCAAGCAATACACAACCAGAAAGTACCGCTTTAGGTATTTGTGCATTAATCTTCTCTTGCTTAGGTGGTTGGTTAGGATTAGTATTAGCTATTATTTGCTTAGCTACTAAGAGAGATAAAATAAATAGAACATATGGTACTATTGCATTAGTGATTTCATTAATTTGGATGGTAATTGAAATTACATTAATTTCAACAGGAGTTTGGCCATTTTATTAAAATAAAAAAGCACGGGTTACCGTGCTTTTAAATTATAGGAGCGTTATGAAAAATATAGCTGTAAGGGATTTGGCTTATTTTACATGTAAGAATGGTGATTTAACCATTGAAACATTTTCTAATAGAGAAGAAAATGATGGAAAATTAGCCCATAAATATATACAAGCTAAATATGGTGAAGAATCTAAGGCAGAAGTATATATTAAAAGTGAGATAAAAGTTAATAATAATGAATATTTACTTCATGGCTATATTGATGGCGTACTAAAGGAAAATGATGAAATATTTATTGAGGAGATTAAATCAACAAACGCTGATTTAGAAATCTTAGATTTAGATATGCATAAGGAGCATATAGCACAAGCTAAAATCTATGCTTTTTTATACTGCCTAAATAATTCAATGGATGAAATAAATGTAAGACTTACTTATATTAATTTAGGAACATATGAAACTAAATCATTTAATCAAATTTATAAAATTGATGAGCTTGAGGAATTTGTTTTTAAGGTAATAGAAGAATATGATCAATTTTTAAATATGGTTAATGAATCTAATATTAATAGACAAAAGACTATTCATGAAATCTCTTTTCCTTTTAAGGAAGAAAGAATTGGTCAAAGAGATTTAATGAAGACTGTTTATAAGGCCTTAAAGGAAGATGAAATAGTATATGCAATAGCCCCAACAGGAATAGGTAAAACAATGGCTACTATTTTTCCTGCCTTAAAGACATTAGATAAGATGGATAAGCTATTTTATTTAACAGCTAAGGGTTCTGGAAAAAACGCACCTTTAGATGCGATGAGAATATTAGAGAAGCAAGGACTTAAATGTAAAACAATTGATATTACAGCTAAAACTAAGATATGTAATAGAAAAAGTATGCATTGTAATCCAGATGATTGTCCATTCGCGATTGGATATTTCGATAGATTAAAAAGCACAATGCTAGATATCTACGATAAATATAATATCTTTGATTATAATACTATCCTTGAAGTAACAAATAAGCATAGTGTATGTGCATTTGAATTTTCATTATATTTATCATATTTTTGTGATGTTATAATTGCGGATTACAATTATGTATTTGATCCACATGCTCATCTAGTTAGATATTTTGATGATGATACATATTCACCAAAGGTATTAGTAGATGAGGCTCATAATTTAATATCTCGTGGTAAGGATATGTATTCAGCTATCATAAGAGAAGATAGCGTTAGAAGATTAAGAAGATTATCTACTGGTCTTGATGTATCTATTAGAAAGGAATGCAACAAGGTTATAGAAAAGCTTGAGGCATATCATGAAAAGATAAGAGATAAGGCTTTTTATGTATCTGATAAATTAGACTTAGATTTAGATAATTCTGTATTAGTATTAACTAATGCCATAGATAATTTAATATCTATGTATAAATCTAATAAAAAGAAAATACCTAATATGGATGGAATAATAGAATGCTATTATGAGCTATTAGGCTTCGTTAATATATCAGAATATTTTGGAGAAACACATAGATTTATTGTAAGAATAGAGGATGAAAATATTATTGCAGAATATATGTGCTTAGATGCAGGTGGATTCTTAAATGAGACAATAGAAAATTCAATTAATGGTATAGTATTTTTTTCAGCTACCCTTTACCCAATTGAATATCATATGAATTTAATTACTCATAAGAATGGAAAATATATAGAATTAAAATCACCATTTGATCCTTCTAATTTAGATATTATTATAAACAATAGTGTCTCAACTAAATATAAAAATAGAGAGGCCTCTATTGATGATATAATAGAAGCGATTGAGATTGTTACTAAATCAAAATCTGGTAATTATATGGTGTTTTTCCCATCATATAAATATTTAGAAATGGTAAAGGAAAAGCTAGTAGATATTGATTTTGAGCTTATAGCTCAGGAATCTAATATGACAGATTTAGAAAAGAATGAAATCATATCTAAATTTAAAAATACAACAAATACTAAGGTAGGCTTATTTGTGTTAGGTGGTGCCTTCTCTGAGGGTGTAGATTTAATTGGAGATGCCTTATCTGGTGTAATTATTGTAGGGGTTGGATTACCTTTATTCTGTGATGAAAATAATATATTAAAGGATTATTTTGAAGAAAAATATAATCAAGGATATGATTATGCATATACATATCCAGGATTTACTAAGGTAATTCAGGCTGTAGGTAGAGTTATAAGAGATAAAAATGATAGAGGAATAGCTTTACTAATGGATGAAAGATTTACTTATTCAGGATATAGAATGCTATATCCTCCACATTGGAAGAATATAAAGATAATCAATAGTCCTTATAATTTAAAAAAGGAATTAGAATATTTTAATAAGGGAGAGAATAAAAATGGAAATTAAAGAATTAATAAATAATTTTTTAAAGAATCAAACAAACGAGAACTTCTCAGATGTAATAGAAGCATTAATGGATTCTAATGTTATATTAGTTAATTCTAAGCTAACAGGAGATTTAAAAAGATTTGGAGATAATGGTGTAACACCACTTGTAATGAGTGATTCAGAAAAGAAGAATTACATTCCATTATTCACATCAAATGATGAAATAACAGCTGAAAATATAAAGAATTTAGATAGAACAGATTACATATTTAAGGATTTATGCAATGAATCTATTATAGAAAATAATTATATTGAAGGCTTTGTTATTAATCCATTTTCTCAGGGATTAAAGCTACCAAAGCCTGTAATTGAAATAGTTTATAATTATAAATTAGAGAATAAGGTAAATTAATATATCATATTAAAAGACGACTAGTTCGTCTTTTCTTTATGTATTTTTAAAGTAACAGGTAACATGTAATAATTTATTGTTTTATGTTAAATTTTTACTATAATTAAATTTGGAGGGAAAACTAAATTATGAAAAAAGTGTTAAATTTAGCATTAGGTAGTGCCTTAGGTTTAATAGCAATTTGTGCACTGACTGGATGTGGAAGCGTAGACGCAAGTAGAAAGAATATTGATTTTAAAGAATATATTAATGTAATAGATGAGGATCAATTTGAAGAAGAATACGAAAAATTAATGGGTACTCTTACTACAACAAATAAGTCATTTACTTATGAAGTATATGAATACTATACTGAAAATGAAACATTTAATAACAATGTTTCATCTATTGAAAATTATGAATATTCAACATATAAATTTGATTTCAATAATGAAATTTTATTAAAGAACGAAGAAGAATATTATAATAGTAAATCAGTAAAAAGAGAAAGAATAGTTGAAACAAGTACAAAAACTCAAACTCAAAAGGATGGCAATAGCTATATTCTATTTGATTTAAATAATAAGTATTATACTGAAACATCATATGATTCAATTCCAGATGATTTCTTTAGAAGCAATGGTAATTATTATGGAACTTATGACTTTACTTATTTTACTGTAGATAAGTATTATAAAGATGGTGATGTTCTTACAATAACTTATAAGCTAAAGGATTCAAACTCTACCGACACTGTATATAGTGATTTAAATGGTAAGGTTCAATTCTATAAAGATGGTGATGCTTATTATGGTGCTTATTCATTATCTTATAAGGAAACAGATAATTATGATAATGCTAAGGATGAATTAATATATTTAAATGAAGGATTTGAAAAATTAAATATATGTGATGTTAAACTAAAGAGCTTATCAAAGGACGATTATACTTATGGTGACATAAGTGGTTTAGTAAGTCATTAATAGGAGGCAATCATGAAAAAAATAACTTTATTAGCTCCTGTAGCTTTATTAGGATTAGGATTTACACTAACATCATGTGGAGATAAGATATCTCCTGAAAGTATTAGCTTTAACTCATATTCAAAGGAAGTAACACAGGAAGAATTTGTTGAAGAATATAAGAAGCTAACAGTAAAAAGTATTGATGCTTATACATTAAATTCATATACATATGATAAGTATGATGCACAATTTGGGGATGTTTCTTCATATATGGTAAGTGAAAAAAAGGAAACAAAAAAATTTGATAAGAATGTAAATAAATACTCTTATTCTAGCAATCAATATTCTTTTTCGAAAGAAGCGTATAGCTATATGAAGGGATCTAGCAAAGAGGATTATTATTTCGAAATAGAAGAAGATGAAGACAATTATACTTATTCTAGAGTATATGGAAATAAGTATGATAATGTTGAAATGACTTCTGAAGAATATTCATTACGTGTAAGTGATATAATACCTGAAATAACACCTAAATATATTACTTATTTTAAAACTGAGTTTTTAAGTAATGTTGAAGCAAAATTCTATATTGATGATGATTTATATACTATAGTTGCCCAATATAAGAGTGCAAGTGATAACACTAATAAAAAGGATATTACTAATGTACAAGATAGTAGTGATGGATATAAGTATGAATATAAATTCCAAATAAAGATTGGTGAAAAAGAAGTATTTATGAAATATCAATTAACTGATGAAGCAAGTTATGAAACAACAACTGATAATAAAACTACTAAGTATAAATATAGTAAGGTATCTGTTTATAGCTATGAATATAATCTAGAGGCACCTGTATTTAACGAAATAGATAAGACTAAATATATTAATGTAGATTAAGAGAAAAAGACTACCGATTAAATTCGATAGTCTTTTTTGATTTTTAGATAGCTCCTGTAGAATGAGTCTTAAAGTATTTAGTTAATGAACCATTTGTTAATAAATCATAAGCTTCAAACTTAAATTGTGCAGGTGGTTCAGTTAAATCTACCTTTTCACCATTAACTTTGAATGAGAATGCATCTGTTGTAATAGAATTCTTTTGTAATCCTACGAATGGATTTGTTGCGTCAGTAGAAGAGCCTTTTGCATCTCCTAATATAGAATTCTTAATCATATATCCACCATTAACAGTTGGATAATTATCATTAGATGAATCATTGTTCTTTAAGTATTCACTAATTCCTTTATATTCAACTGACTCTAAATATACTGATGCGTCTAATCCAGCTATGATACCTTGAGATACAGCACCTAGCTTATATTTAGAATTTGCAGATTGAACAGCACCTTGAACTGATTTGATTTTACTTACATATGAATAATATTCAGTATTATCTACTAATACATTATATACATAAGCGATACCGCCTCTTACCTTTGGTAATCTGTCTTCAATATTTCTTATAGTACAGTTAACTAAGGCAGCCTGTAAATACTTATTGTATTTATATGAATCGCCACTATCACCCCATAGGAATGCCTTCTTTTGAGGTAATACAATTCCATGCATAATATCATCAAAAGAAAGACCTTTATCTCTTAATGTGAAATAATATCTACATGATTTATTTGAATATGTATATCCTGCTGTATTAGCTGCGTATACCTGATATTCTTTTTCAATTGTATTCATCATTTTATAGATATATCCAGCTTCGTCTGAACTACCAGCTCTAAAGTCACAATTAGAAACAATTAAGCTATTTGAACCAGTTCCTTCTAATGGTGCGTTACTAATAGTACCCATTGATTGATAATATGGATTTGAATAATCGATTTGACCATCGAATGACTTACCAAATGTACAATGATCAATTGTTATACCTTCACTAAATGAAACCTTGAAATATGCCCATCCAAACGCGTCATAATCTCCAACCTTAATTGTTGGAGTTGCAGAAGTAGAATCCTCCCACATCCAGATTTCATCCATATCTAAATTTTTAAATGTAATATCTTTTGAGGCTGATACGGCAAAGCCACAGTGAGTAAGCTTAGCACCATTCTTAGAATAAATTAATAAATCATTTGCTTTATTAACCTTTATTTTACTAATACCAGCTGCCTGAATATCAGGATCACAATATACATCTGTTTTTCCTTCTAGTCTCTTACTCTTATCCCAGTTTTCATAAGTAGAAGAATTAGCTCCTAAATCCTTAATTTTGTTATAACCTAGATCTAAGTCAGCAGCTATTTCAATTACCTTTACTTCTGATCTTGTATTAACTGTTTGAGTATAATTTAGTGTTGTATATGGAGAATCCTCATAATATGTCATAGAGGCAGTATAATTTGTGTCATCTGGGTCCCATGGTGTATTAGGATCTATTTGTACATAATTATCTCCATCTTTTAGATAAAGACCCTTTGTAATCGCATTTACCCAGTTAGATTCATTCTTTCTAACGTTGTTTCTTACTACATATCCATCGTTTTCTTTAATACCAGTTACATTATTTGTATATACATTTTGTGTTGCATATAATGCATCTAAGAATTCCTTTTCAGTAGTTACCTTAATATAAGAAGTAGTATTTTCATATTGCTTATATTCATCAGGTAACATATCTGTACTGATTTTAAATTCAGCTGTAGTTGTTTCTGCATGATAATCTGATGTTTCTTCTGTAGATGCCTTTACAACATATCTACCAGGTGTTGTAGGGGCAGTAGTAGAGTATTCTGAATCGTCCTCACGTTCTAGCTTATATTCTAATTTTACAGTTTTACCACTTTTTGCAGTTGCACTTATTGTAGCTGGATTACTATCGTATTCCTTATTAGCTACATTAATTGTGATTGTATCATCTTCCGCAGGTGTAGGTGCTACTATAGGTCCATTTCCTGAATTATCATCTTCACTAGTTGCTGGCTTTGCATCATCACCACAAGCTACTAAAGTAGTTAAAGAAAGAGCGGCTAATGCTAAACCAATTAAATATTTTTTCTTTTTCATATATACCTCCTGAAAACGTTTTATCAACAGTATCATTTTACCATAAAAGATTAAAGAATTATATAATTCTTTCACATAAAAAAAATAAAGGATACATATGTAAAAAAAGTGTGTTTTTCTTGCTATTATGATAAAATAATAACTAAGGTGATAACTGTGTTTTATTATTCAAAAAGTAAGTATGTTTTATTTAATAATTGTAATAGAAGATTATGGCTTGAAAAATATAAAAAGGAAGAAATGAAGGAACAAGTAAATCAAGCTAGACTTATAGAAGGTAATAAGGTTGGAGATTTAGCTATGAATCTTTTTGGTGATTATTATTTAGCTGAAACAGATCCAATTGATATTCCTAAAATGTGTGAAAGAACTATTAATGCTATTAATAATGGATATAAGGTAATATGTGAGGCCGCATTCGTTTATGAAAATAATTATTGCGCTGTAGATATATTAAAGGTTATTGATGAAAATACAGTAGAAATATATGAGGTTAAATCAGTAACTGAAGTTAAAAAATATCATATTATAGATACTTCATATCAATATTATGTTTTAACAGGATTAGGATATAATGTTAAATCTGTTAATTTAGTAATAATTAATAAGGAATATGTATCTAAGGAAGAATTAGATTTAAATGAATACTTTAAGATTGTTAATATTACAGATGATGTAATAGAAGAATCTAAGAATGTTAAAGCTAATTTAGATACATCAGATTCAATATTAAATAATCTTGAATTACCAGACGTTAAATTATCAAAAGCTTGTACTGAATATGATGGATGTCCATTTCAGGAATATTGCTATAAATTAAAGAATATTCCAAATGAGGGAAGTGTATTAAATCTTTATAGCAATCGCTCTAAATGGAAACAAATAGATAGTGGCATTATTACATTTAATGATTTATTAAAGAATAAATGTAAATTAACAGATATCCAAAAAAGACAAATAGATTATTATTTAAATGATAGAGAAGAATATGTAGATAAGGAAAAAATAAAGGAATTCCTAGCTGAAATAAAATATCCAATTTATTTTTTCGATTTTGAAACATATCAAGCAACTATCCCAGATTTAGTAGGAATCCATCCTAATCAACAAATACCATTTCAATATAGCCTACATATATTAGATAAAGATGGTAAATTAGATCATAAGGAATATTTAGGTGATGGAATCTCTGACCCAAGACCAGATTTAATTAAGCAAATGCTTGATGATTTAGGAAATGAAGGCTCAATTATTGCTTATAACATGTCATTTGAAATAACAAGAATAAAGGAATTAGCATATAATTTTAAGGAATATAATAAGGAATTATATAATTTAATTCCTAGATTTATTGATTTATTAATTCCATTCCAGGATGGATATTATTATAATAAGGCAATTGGTGGTTCATTCTCTATTAAGAGTGTATTGCCAGCTTTATTCCCAGATGATCCAGAGCTAGATTATCATAATTTAGAGGATGTTCATAAGGGCGATGAGGCAGCGGAAACCTATATTAGCTTTAAGGATATGGAAGAATCTGAATATAAAAGAAAAAGAAAGAATTTATTAAAATATTGTTGTCTAGATACCTACGCAATGGTAAAAATATATGAAAAATTAAATGATTTAGTAAAGGAGTAAAACTATGAGCAGTTTAAATAAAATGTATGATAAATTTAATGCAATAAATAAATATTTATTTAAAAAAGATAAGCTTTCATTAAAGGAAAAATATGTTTTTGAATTAACTGCGTTTGCTATATCTTTAATTTATGAAAATAAAATTAAAATGAATTTATCTATTACAAAAAGAGAATTATCTAAAAATGTAATAGAAATAATTACATTAATATCTTATTTAGAGGATAATCCAGAATTTGAAAAAGAAATTGATTTATATACTAAAAAGACAGAAAAATATCTTTATTTAAAATACAAGAATAAGATAAAGGATAGCTTTTATCATTTTAATGTAGATGAATCTAAAGAAGTAGATAATAATGCATCAATTAAAATTGATATGAAGGAATTAATAAAGAAGTATCATAATGAGTTATTAAATTATTATGAATTATTAATTTATAATAAGGAAATTAATGATTTAACATTAAATACTACATTATTAATGACTATCTATATTATTAGCCAAAAAATGTATCCTAATTTATTAGCTAAATATAAGGAAACACTAGAATATGCAGAAAGCTTTTTAATTAATCATCCACTTAGTCAAAGATATATGATATATTTAAGAAGTGAATTTGATTTATTAAAAAGAATCTTAAATTATAGAGATAAATTTATTGAAATAGGAAATATGCTAATATCATTTTCTATTGATAAATTATATTTAAATTCAGAAACATTTGAATCTAAATTTACTACATTAATTAATTATTTAAGAGAATTTTATTTTGATATAATAAATTCAGATGATGATTCAGTATATTCATTTATTGATTCAATCGATAATGATGAAATCAATAAGGAGTATATTAAATTAATATATGACGAATCAATAAATTTAAATCATAGATTAGGCTATTCAATAACATCTAATATTGATGTATATCAGGAATATAGTATCGCTATTAGATTTGTTGATTTAGCTATATCTGAATTAATTAAAATAGTAGGAGATGCTGATATTTATAATGATTTTATTAATATCGTAGACTCTAAAAATACATTTGATTATGAAAATCAATATCTAGTAGATAAAAAAGAATAGGAAAAGAATATGTATAAGAAAGTAAAGCCAACATGTAAAACAGTATTTAAAATTAATATTTCATCTATCGGAGATACTGAGCTTAATGATATAATTGAGACAATTGGTGTTGAACCAGGTATTTCTGATGCTTATTTATTTTATGGCTTTATGAAAAGAAATACAGATGATAAATTCTTTTTATTTGAACAGGTTAGTGATACATTAAGTTTAATTGAAAATAAAAAGGAAGAATTAATAAGAATAAGAAATATGTATCATGTTTCTTATTGCTTAGAAATAATGTTTTCTGATATAGAGGATGAAATAAAAAGAAATACATCATTTGAGATTGGTAGCTCTAAATATTTCATAGAAGAAATAGGTGGATATATTAATCTAAATAATGGATATTTAGAGGATTAGGTGATTAATATGAAATATAGCATTTTATTTAAAAATGAATATGAATTAAATAAAAATATGCCAGATTTCTTTATTAATATTAATGCTGATCAGGTAGTTAATAATATATTAAGAGATGATAATGGTAACTTACCTATTTTTTATACTCCTTTAAAGAATGAGGAGGATATAAAATATCGTCAGGATATCTTTAAGGATTTAGATAATAGAGATGTATATGTTGAATATAATTCAGCTATTTCTAGACTTAAAAAAATATATGATTCATTTAAGGCTAATGAATATGAGGCTAATACATCTTGGGCTGGAAAAAGAACATTACTTAAACAAATAGATGCTTATTTAAAGACTATTAATAGCTTTAGAGATTTTTTAAGTACATCAGATTTAATTAAAAGTGAAGGCTTAAAGAATTTATGTAAATATTTAGTAGAATTCACATCTAAAAATGAATATAAGGAATTAGAAAAGAATTTAGAGACAGTAAAAAATGTTGTTAATGGAATGAGATATACATTAGTATTTAATGGATGTGATATCTATGTTTCTAAATATGATGATGATAAGGATTTTACTCCATTCATTTCTGATGCATTAAAGGGATTTAGCTGGGATTCTAAAAGAGAATTTAATTATACTGTTAATGAAATGGTATCTTCTAGATTAATTGACCATAATGTTTTAAATTGTTTAAGCAAGATTTATAAGGAAGAATTTAAAGCATTACAGGCTTTTTGTCATTTATATAAAAGCTTTTATGATTTAGATTTATATAGAATAGTATTAGAGGCTAAATTCTATACATCTGTACATTTCTATTTTGAAAAGCTAGAAGCTACTGGACTCGAATTCTGCTATCCAGAATTCACTCCTGATTTTAATGAGGAGAGCATTGATTCATTTGATTTAGCTTTAGCCTATAGATTAATGAATAGAGGAGAAAAGATAGTCATTAATTCATATTCATTAAATGAAAACGAAAGAGCAATTATCCTATCAGGTCCTAACCAGGGTGGTAAAACTACATTTGCTCGTCAGCTAGGTGAATTACATTATTTTGCATTACTTGGTATTAAGGTACCTGGTAAATATGCAAGACTTCATTTAATTGATTCATTATATACTATCTTTAAAACAGAAGAGGCAATGGAAACATTAAATGGTAAGCTTCAAAGTGAGCTTGTTATGGTCCATGATATTATTAATAAGGCAACTAAGGATTCATTCTTAATTTTTAATGAAATCTTCGCATCTACTACATCATTAGATGGATATGAATTAACTAAGAAGCTAATTGATTCTATTGAAAAGATTGGATGTATGTGCTTATTCATTACATTCATTGACGAGCTATCATCTATATCTAAAATTACAGTTGCGATGCGTAGTAATGTATCAAAGGAAAATCCTATGATTAGAACATATAAGATTACTAAGGAAGAATCTAATGGTAAGGCCTACGCTAATGCTATATCATTGAAGCATCATTTAGCTTATGATGAAATAAGGAGGCGAATTAAATAATGAAAACAGGATTATTATTTAAGGATAAGCCCCTTAGATTAAAGGAATTAAATAGTTTTGATAAAGCATTAATAGATGATTTAGAGCTAGAATTAATTATTAATGAGGCCGCAGATAGAAGTAAGATTATAAGAAATGTATTTGAAAATGTATTATTAACTCCTTTAACTGATAAGGAATTAATATTATATAGGCAGGAAATCTTAAAGGATGTAATTAATAATAAGGTTCAGGTTGCTAAATTTTATGATTTAATATCTGTCGCTATTTATAACATTAAGGATAAATTCCGCTTTGGTATTATTGATAATTCACCATCAGCTGTTGTTAGAACATCAGTTGATATGATGAAATATGCATTTGAGCAAATTGAATACGCAAGAGAATATTTAGTTAATTTTAATAATGTGAAATCGGAAGGCTTAAATAGCTTTATAGAGGATATGAATAAGGTATTTGATCCTCAAACTATAGCAAAGGCTAGAACTGTTTTAAATGGTATGGATTTTGAAAATGGCTATATGGTAAGTGCCGAGCTAGATTCTACAATGACTGAGAATAATTATGTTTTCCACAGATCTACATTTATTGATAAGGATTCTAAAAAGAGATGGAAGAAGGCCGAGGTCATTGAATTCCCTACAATGAGTGAATCATTAGTAAATGATATTAATAAGAAGCTAGATTTAGCATTTAAGTCAGCTGCCCCTATTATGGGTAGAGTAATGAATGATATAATGGATTATTTAGATTGCTTAAGAAATGAGCTTGCTTTCTATGTTGGATGTATTAATTTATATAATTCATTTAATAAAAATGGAATGGAATTTACATTCCCTTCTATTAGTGATAATAATGATTTTATTTATGAAAATTTATATGATGTTGCTTTATCATTTAGAAATAAGAAAATGGCTGTTGGTAACAATCATAATATTTTAAATAAGAAAATCATGGTTATTACAGGTGCGAACCAAGGTGGTAAGACTACGTTCTTAAGAAGCTTTGGTCAAGCAAAGCTAATGTTACAATGTGGTATGTTTGTTGGAGCTAAATCATTAACACTTGGATTAACAAATGGTATCTATACTCATTTTGATAGAGAAGAGGATACTAATATGGAATCTGGTAAGCTTGATGATGAATTAAAAAGATTAAGCTTAATTGTTGATGATATTAAGCCAGGTGCTACTATTTTATTAAATGAATCCTTCCAATCAACTAATGAAAGAGAAGGATCTACAATAGGCTTTGAAATAATAAGAGCTTTATTAGATTCTAATATCAATATCATATTAGTAACTCATATGTATGAGCTTGCGATTGATGTAAAAAATAGCTATGATAAGGATGCTATATTTATGAGAGCTGAAAGAAATGATGACGGCTCAAGAACATTCAAAATTAGTGAAAATGAGACATTAAGAACAAGCTTTGCGATGGACTTATACAATAAAATTTTCAGTGAATAAAATTTCTAAAACGATTAAAAAATACACTTATTTTATTTATTAGTTTTAAATTAAAAAAAAGTGTATTTTTTTCATTTTGGTTTTGTTGACTTTAAAAAGTGGTTTTTGTAAAATATATATATATCACTAACGATTCAGAATATAATTTATAATTATATTTCACGAAAGGAGAATATTTTTTATGTTAAAGCAATATTCAGATAATATTAATAATATTTGTGATTTAATTAAACGTATTTTAGGTGTAAAAAATCCATCTAAAATTACTTTTAATATGCTCAATGATATGTTCGATTTAGATATTGAGGATAGTAAGCTAATAGCTAAGGTATTAGCTGCTGTAAAGAATGACAAAAGAATGTCTATGCCTGCCATATTGTTGTTAATGTTACAGGATTCATTCGAATATTTCGTGAAATATGAAGATAAATATGAAAGCATAAAAAATAAATTATTTGTGAATAAAAGTATGGATGAATTGGCCAATATTCTTAAGGAGGATATGTGGCCTTTTTATCCTTTTTTCCAAGAGGCTTTAGCAGTATTCGCAACTCTTTTATATCCAGAGATCTTTAGTGGAATTACTGATTTAGATCTTGTTTTTGAGTCATCATTAAGAGAGTTAGTATTTGTTGATTCTGAAGGATATGTTATTCCTATTACATTTGAAAAATTCTTTAGTCAATGTAATGAATTTATAGAAGATTCTTATGAAAAGGAAATCTTATATTCTAGTAGTGATTCAAATGTTTCCTTCCACGAAATCACCAATGTTAATGAGCAATTAAATGATGAGTATAGTATTTTTACTTATAATTTTATGGAGCCTTATACGAATTTAAAGGAATTCGCAGAGGAAAGATATAATGCTGTATTTGGTATTTTAAATGACATATCGGTAAAGGCTATCGCTCCTGAAATTAACGCTACCTATAGATATACAAAGGATTCTATTAGGGAATTAAAATTTAATATTAGTAATGTTAGAAATCTAGATGTACTAGAGGAAAGAAACCAAGAGGTTAATGATTTAAAGGTTTATTCAGTAACTAGATTTAATGAATTTACTGATTACATTAACAATAATTCTTTAACTGAATATCCTGAATCTTATAGAAAGCTTGAAAAGCTATTAGTTACAGATGAAGAAGGAACATTAGATAATCTATATATCCAAATCGATGAAAAGATTAAGGTACTAGAGGCTAGATATGAAAAGAAAAAGAGGATGCAGCTAGTAAGAGATTTATCTATTAAGATTAAGAATTTCTCTGAATTCCTAATTGGTTTAAAAACTGAAATTGGTGATATGAATAATATTACTAAAAGACAAATGGGTAATTTTAAATCTAAGGATCAGGCTGAATTCTTCTTAAATAGATTAAAGCTACAAAAGACATCTTATTTTAAGAATGTAAGAGTATTTGATTATTTATCTATGTCTATAGATTTAGAATCACATGATTTTAAGATTTATAAGAGAAATGATTTTGATGAAATTAATGATTCTATAAGAACTATGGAAAAGTTCTTAACTAAGGTAATTGATAGTATTTTACCTGAGGTTGAAATAAAGGAAGAATCTGATTTTGAAAATGAAGGTAGAAAGGTTGATATTGATGGAAATATGATCAATGTTGCCCTAATGAATGAGGATTTTTCTGAATTATCATTTGAAAATGATTTAGGTCATACATTTAATATTCATGATTATTCTGCATATCATAATTTAGTTGATTTCGCAGTAGAGGTTAGAAAGCAGCCAGTATTCCAGGATTATGGTGATATTTCTGAATATCCATATTTTAAGCCTTTTAAATATCAGGTTGATTCAGTAAGAACAATGCTTGGTAGATTTGAAGGTAGAGGAGTATTTGGTGATCAGGTAGGTTTAGGTAAGACTTTAGAGGCATTAATGACAGCCGATGTAATGTATAGATGTGCAACTATTAAAAATGCTGTAATTGTTACTACTAAATCTACCATTAGACAATGGCGTAATGAGGCAATGACTAAATTCCGTCATGAGGATGGAAGTCCTATGTTTGAGGTTTATCCTAAGCATGATTCTTATTCATTTAGAGAATTAATGAAGGAATTATTAAAGGATAAGAAGACTAAAAATTCTAATGCATTAAAGATATATTTAGTATCTACTGAGCAAATTAAATCAGCTGATACATTAGAATTTATTAAGGAAAGTGGAGAATATTTTGGTATTAAAAATGCTTATAATAATCCAACTCCATATATTCCAACTGATGTTAAGGTAATAGATACTGATGTATCTGATATTTATTCTTATAAGCACTTAGATATATTAAGAAAAAGATTATTCCTAGAATTAAAAAGAGAAATAAATGAAAGCCTAGAAAAGAATGAGAAGTATAAGAAGATAACTACATTTAATGTATATGGCTTTTTCACATATGAATATGATGAGGCATCTAAGATATTTGTAAATACAAATCATAGCTTATATGATGAAAAGAATCCAGAGGATTCTGTTGTATTAAATGAAATTAAGATGCTAAAGGATTATACTAAGAAGCTTGCTCAAATAGATGAAAGAAGAGCCGCTGTAGAAAATGAATTAGCAGCGTTAAAGGAAAAGTATTCCTACGCTGATAAGAGATTAGTTGATTTATTAATTTTTGATGAGGTTCAGGATTTATTATATAACTTCAATCAAAAGGGAAATAAGGAACAGCTATTACAGGAATTTATCGCTAATATTCAAAAGAAATATTGTATTTTAATTTCTGCAACACCTATCAAGAATGATTTAAATGATATCTTTAATTTACTATATATGGTAGATAAGAATAGATTAGGTGAAACAAAGGAAAAGGCTGAGGCTAAATTCTATAATGCATATTGTGGTGGTGCTAAATCATTATCTGATATGGCTAAGCAAAGTGATGCCGCCTCACGCTTTAAGAAGCTAAATGGTCTAATTAATTCAATGTTTACTAGAAAGAGATTATATGACTCAGATGTAATTGAATCTATTAGAAGACATTCCGCAACACAAGAGGAAATCAATAATGTTAAGGATTTAGGTAGAGATGATTATGGTGGACAAGCATTTATGAAGCTTATGGGTGCCATTAGAAGATCAGCTCAGGTACTAAATACTCAGGATGAGGGCTCATTTATTAATAGATATTTAAGACCTCTATTCCCAAGATATGATTTAAGTGATGAGGTATTAAAGGATGCCTTTATTAAGCTTTCATCATATGTTGATAGTGCCGCTAAAATCTGTGTTAGAAGATTAGAATATGAATTAAGAATGGATTTAAGAGACTTTAATGTTTACGATAAATTCGTTGAAAATTATCGCTTAATTCTAAAATATGAACAAGATGGAATTAAGAATGATATTTATCAAACAGCTATTAAAACATGTGATTTATTAATTAATTATATTAATAGAGGCTTGCTAGCATTCTATAGATCTTATCAGGATTATTCTACTGTATTCCTAAGTGATTATATTGACTGGAGAAGACCTAGAAAGCGTGGAGAAAGAATAATAGTTGAAAAGGATATTGATAAGATTGAAATCTTCAAGGATTTATTAACATTAAATGATTATAAATATGATAAGTATCAAATGAGTCCAAATAATCTTAAGGCACTTGAGGGTGGTAAGATATTATTCTTTGAAAAGAAGCCTGAGGTAAGAGCTAATATTTATAAAAATATAAAAGATACATTACCAGAATTTGGTAATAAGAGAAGAGTATATATGACTCTTTCTACATCAGATGAGCAATTATATGACTTAAATGATTTCATTCATTTCTGTTATTTCCCTAAGGGTAAGCAGAAGGATGAAATGAAGAAGCTATTAGAATCAATCTCTAATAAAAGTGATTTAACATTTGATGAAAAGAGAATGCTAGATACTTATACATTAAATGGAACATTATTAAGAAATGAAGTAGAAGAGGATAATGTTAAGGGATTGAATTTTAAGAATTTCACTGAATTCACATTTGAAAATGAGAATTGGAATTCTATCTATTTTATAGATAAAACAATGCTTGCCGGTACTGACTTTAACGCTGCGAATATATTAGTAATAGGTCAAATAGATAGACCTGATGGAGAATATATGGATCCACTAGAAATGGAACAGCTAATAGGTCGTATTTCAAGAATTGGTCAAACTGAGGAATGTATTGTATTTACTTGTCTTTATAATGGTATTAATGATAAATCTAATAATTTAGAATTTAATAAGATTTATTATGACATTTTAACAGATGAGGATGGCTTTGATTTATATGGTGTATGTCAAACAGAGGTAGATTTCGTTTTACCTGTTGTTATGGCAGTTGGTAAAAGATTATTTAGCTATGAATATTCATATTTAGAAATGGATGATAAATTTAAGAATGACAATTCTGATTTTAAGGCTATTTATAAGGATGGATATATCGAGTATTTAGGAAATAGATTCCCTGATTTATTAAAATATGCATATAACAATAATGAAAATATAACAGTTTATTATAAGAAAAATGAATATAAGCCTTTAGATGCTATAAAGGAAATGATTAGATTATATGCTAATATTTTAAGACCTGAAAATAAGAAATAGGAGGTATAAGCATGGAGATTCAAGCATTATGCTATTTATTATCTTATGCATGTGAGATTGGTTTAATTGAAAATATTAATCCATCACCATTAGATATTAATAACTTAATAGAGAATAAAGAAAAGTTTTCTTTTGATGTTAGAAATGGCGCTTCTTATGTTTATGACTTTAATGATCCTATTTCAGAGGAAAGTGAGCAATCTGTAAGAGCATTAAGGGATTTATTACCAATATGTGGAATCATTGATTTAGTATATGAATCAATAAAGCTTGGTATAGTTACAGATATTAGTAAGGATTATTCATCTCATGAGCTTAAGGAATTTGATGGAGATTATTCTAAGGTAGTAGAGGTTCCTTGTTTCTATTTCAAGATTAATAGTGAGCTTTTTGATGATACTATCTATAAGATTACATTTGATAAGAAGAGACATGATATCAAAAATAAAATAGAATATGCGAGCCGAACATCATTATTCATTGATACATTAATGAAAAGAATAATGGCTAAATATAATATTTTATTAGTAAGAAAGGCCTCTTGGGAAAACCAAGAGGAGCCTACCCTACCTTTAGATAAAAATGCTAGCTTTGATTTTAGTAGTATATCAGATTCATCATTTGAAACTGATATGATAGAAAACCAATTAAAGGTTTTAATTAATTATAGAGATAACTTTAATAACACAACATGTAGTGAAAATGTTATTGATGATATCTTTATTAATTTAAAGGGTAATGAAATTAATTATGGATTCTTTAATATCGGTCAGGATGCCGATACAGAGCCTTTATATGATGTTATTAATGATGATGTATCAATAGATGATATTGACTCATTATTAAGAATTAGAAAGGTAATTAATGATTCATTAGTTAAATTTAATATTTTTGAAACATTAAGAAAGAATCCTAATACTAATCTAGCTAGACTTATTGATTTAAGAATAAAGGATTATGATAAGGAAATAAATTCAGATCCTAAGATTGAATTCACTATTACACCACTTTCTATTTATTGTAACCACATCGTAGAAAAGACTGCGGTATATGAAATAAGAAGTAATAATAAATTATATGAGGAATTTAGTGTAACATATAATGTTACATATAATCCAACAGATGCTAAATCAGCTAAATTTATGATTTACGCTGATGGTGAATCAGAAATGCTAGGTAGTGATGATGAATTAGTTATAGCATTTGATGATATTAAGGAGGATAATAAGGAATTAAATCCTGAAATATCATCTAAGAAGTACGCAACTATGCTATATGGATTACATAAAAGATATGATAATGATTTATATAAGGATGTATATTTTTTAAATGATTCATTAGTTAAATTAGTAAATGGTAATTTAATGCCTTATGATGGTATTCCTGATTCAGATACTTATTTAAAGAGTCAGGTTGTTAAGGGTGAAATTACTGGTAATTATTTATATATTAAGGATGCTATATCTATTGATGCTTCTGATATTCTAGGTGTTGATTTATTAGATTTAGATACTAAGAGATATATCTGGAAGGATTATGCTAGAAAATGTGACATTTGTGGTCATGTTTTTGGTGCTACAAAGGAAGTATGGAATTTATATAAGAATTCTCATTTATTAGTAAATGAATTAGATAGAAAATCATGCTGCGACAATTGTAAGGGAACAATCCTAGATAATGGTAATGCCATTATTTATTCAGCTGGATATAATGAATATTATTTAGATAATTTAGATACATTAAAATATACTGAGATTTGTTCTTGCTGCGAAAATCCAGATAATTCATTTATTTATGTTAATCCAATTAATAAGGGAAGAGGCAAATGCAAGATTTGCTCTAAATATTATTGCTCTAAACATATTAACTTAGAGACAAATATCTGTGTTAATTGTGATCAATCTACTCCAAAGAGAGATCAAATATTAGATACTAAGCTATTAAAGCTAATAAAGAAGAATTTAGATCCACTAGATGCTGTATCTAAGAATTTAACATTTAATTATATGAAGGATGAGAATTCACTTTGGGTATATTCAAAGAGAAAGAATAAATCCATTACATATTATCTAGTATTAGATGATGATGAGACATTTGCTCATCAATCAGGAAAATATGTGAAAAGAGGTGATGAATAATGTCATTATCTAGTGAAATAAGAGCTAATAAGAAAAAGAATAATAGTAATGAAACTAAGCAAATTATTAAGAATCATAAGCTTATGAATGTCATTAGATTATCATTATTCTTAACTCTTTTAATAGCTGATATATTCTATATTATTAAGGAAAATATTATTGGTATTTCTAATTTTACTAATACATTATTAATTATCTCAATTATATTAGAGGGATTAATTTTTGTTGGTTTATTATTCTTAAGATTTAATACTGAAATTAAGTTCTTAAAGGTTACATCTATACTTATTTATGCTATTCCTATCATTGCTTATGTGCCTATGATGACATATGGAGATGGATTTAGTATTATATTATTCTTAATAAGAATTGTATTAATTGGTGGCTTATTATTTATAGCAACAAGAGAAACACAATCAATTAAGGGTAGTAGATTTATTGCTAAGCAAATTACCTATATCTTTATGGTTGCCTTAATCTTTGTTGTTACATTTATATTGTTAATTTCATCTCAAACAAGAAGAGTTGTATATTCTTATGATGATGCTAAGGATGGATATATTGTTAAGGATGTTTTAAAGGGATATTCTGATGTTGAATTTAAGGATGGAACTATCAAGATATCTGATAATTCCCTTTCAAATGCTGGCGAAATAATTACTATTCCTTCATCAGTAATTGAGGTTAGTGATAATGCATTTAAGGATAGTAATGTAAAGGAGATTTATTTAAATTCTTCCAATATTTCTATTATATCTGCGTTAAATAATTCTAGTGTAGAGAAAGTATATGTTAATGATTCTAATTTAGTAATTAATGATTTACCATTAGCTTCAACTAGAAATAAGTATAAGTTTTATTTAGATAAAAGCTCTGTAGATGAATATAGAGAGAAATATCGTAAATATGATTATTTATTTGTTCCTAAATGTGATGATGGTGAATTATATGTAGCATATAATAACACATCATTACCTATTGAATACTATAAGGATGGAGATTTAGTTAAATCACCTACTGTTTCTTCAACAAATGAGAAGAGATTTAAGGATTGGGGATATACATTTAATGTAGGATTAGATAAGCCTACATTCCCTATTGAAATTCATAATAGCTTAGACTTATTTGCGACATGGAATAAGGTATATAAAATTACCTTAAATTATAATGGTGGTACTGTTACTGATGATAGTCCAAGCATTTATGAATCTATGCCAAATGACATTTATGTAATATTTGATGATGGAGATGTTAAGCTTCCGGCATTACAAAAGTCTGGTTATAGATTTGACGGTTGGTATTATGATGACGAGCAGCTATATGAAAATACTATTAATGTTAACTATATTTCCGATATGACTGTTGAGGCAAGATATAGTAGAATCTTCAAATTAAAGTATCATGAAAATGGAGGATATATTCCAGATGCCGAAAAGAATCAGGAATATGTTGATGGTGATTATATTAGACCAGCAACACCAGAAAGATTAGGATATGAATTTGATGGCTGGTATGATAATGCTGAGCTTCAAGGAAATAGAATAGAAGTAGTAAATAATTATAATATCGATTTATACGCTAAATGGAAGCTTGTCGCTCCTGTATTAACAGTATCTAATGATATTAATAAGGTTTATGATAATGATCCTATTGCACTTTCTGTAGATATTAATCATCCACTTATTAATGATGACGATTTCTCTATTTCTTATAAGTGGTATAAGAATGATGATACTAAGGTTATTAGTACTAAGAGTGCTTATAACGTAATTGAAGCACAAAATAATAAATATTATTGTCATATTACAATTAAGCATTTAGGTAATACATATGAATTAGATTCTGATTATATCAATGTTAATATTGAAAAGGCAGAATATGATTTATCAGAAATTACATTTGATAATTACACATTTAAATATGAATTTAATGGTAAGCAACAAATGCCTAAGATTGAAGTTCCAATTAAGGGTAAGGATGGTATTGCCGTTGTTGTTCAATATTCTTATGCTGGTAATTTCATTGATGTTGATGATACAGGTACTGTAACAGCTACATTCACAACAGATTCTAATAACTATATCGCTCCAGCTTCCATGACTGCTAAGGTAGAAATCATAAGAAAGAAGCTAGAGGTAGTATTTGATTCATTATCATTTGTATATGATGGTAATGCTCATAAGCCTGTTGGTACATTAGTAGGAGTAATTGATGGATATCCAGTTGAATTAACATATCCTACAACAGTAACAACAGATGTAAATGATGATTATAAGCTATACTTTAATATTACAGATTATGATCACTATAATATTGATGATGAATATGTTGTTTATGAAATAACTAAGGCTGATTATGATTTATCTAATCTAACATTTGATAATACAACATTTGATTATGATGGAACTACACATTTACCAACACCTACAAATTTAGTATCAGGATTAACATTAGATACAAGTAATTCAATTGGTGCTAAATATGTTAAGGATACAAAGGTAACATTATATTTCATTAATTCAAATCCAAATTATAATGATCCAGCTTCAATAGATATTAATGTAATTATTAATCCTAAAACAATTGATATTTCATTAAATACGACTGAATTTACTTACAATGGAAATGTATTATTCCCTAATTCAAATGTAGATGGATTGATTGATAATGATGAAGTAGAAGTTATTTCATTAAATAATTCTATTAATTTTGGTACTTATATATTCGAATTTGAATTACAAGGAAAAGATAAGGATAATTATGTTGTTTCTAATAGCTCATATAATCTTTCTTATGTTATTAAGAGAGCAACATATGATTTATCTGATTTAACATTTAATAACCAAGTATTTGATTATGATGGAACTGCACATTTACCAACACCAGTAAATTTACCAGAAGGATTAACAATAGATGTTAATAATTCAGTTGGTGCTATAAATGTATCAGATACAAAGGTAACATTACATTTCATTAATACAAATTCAAATTACAATACTCCATCTGATATGAATGTTAATGTAACAATTAATCCAAAGAAGATAATTGTTAATGTAATTGAATCTAATTTAACATATCAAAAGAAGCTATTAGTTCCTGAATATGTATTAGATGGAAGAATTAATAATGATATCGTTGATATTAATATATTAAATACTGATTCTATAGATGTAGGTAATTACACATTATATCCAGAATTAACAGGTTCTGATAAGGCTAATTATGTAATTGATGAATTTAATTCAAACTTAGATTATTCAATTGGTAAGGCTGATTTTGATATTCAATATATATTCTTAGAAAATACTATTTATGAATATGATGGTTCATATCATCATCCAACATTAGATTTAGTAAATGGCAAGAAGAAATATTATACTACTTACCAGGATGAGATTACTATTGAATATATTGAAGAATATAAGAATGCTGGTATCTATTCTGTAGAGGTTGAATTTAGTGTTTCTGGAAATAGCTCTAACTATGTTTCAGCGAAGAGACAATCATATAATTTAACTATTACTAAGAAGGAAGTAACATTAGAATTTGATTCATTATTATTCATGTATTCTGAGGGTACATTACATAAGCCAGAAGTTTCTAAAATTATTGGTATGGTTACTGGTGATGATATTACTATTTCTGTATCTAATAATGACATTACTGAGGTAGGAGAATATGAATTAAGATTTACATATAATGGTTCAGCAAGTGGTAACTATATTGTTAATGAAACATATAAGGCAATAGTTGTTGGTGAACAAAAAACTATTACTGGATTTACTATAAATGATTATGTAGGAACATATGATGGTAAGGAACATACAATTACAGTTACTGGTCTTGAAGAAGGCATAACTGCAGTCTTTGACAAGAAGATGAAGGATGTATGCCAAGATGTAGATGTAAAAATAACATTCGAATCTAGTGATCCAAATGTTGGTATTACAACTGTAGCTTATGGTAAAATCACAATTAATCCAAAGCCTATTACTGTTGAATTTGATACTACTACAAATCTAATTTATAACGGTGAAAACCAAATTCCAAACGCTACATTAACAGGTGTAGTTGAGGGAGATATCGTTAATATCATTATGAATAACGCTTCTGTAAATGCTGGTATTTATAACGCTATCGCGTCATTAGATAACAGTAATTATACGATTTCTAATTCTAATGAACTAACTTATACAATCGAAAAATGCCATGTTAGCCTAGTATGGGGTCAATTAGATTTAGTTTATTCTAAATCTGCATTAAAGCCAACTGCGAAGGTTAAATATAATGGCGAAGAATTAGATACAATAGTTAATATCATAGCAGATTCTAACATTAATGTTGGTACATATGCTGTAACAGCAGAGCTTGAGGATAATAATTATATTATTGATGGTAGTCCATCAACAACATATAATATCATAGCTAAGCCTGTATCACTTGAATGGTCAAATAAGACATTAATTTATAATGGTAAGTCACAAGCACCTACTGCGACAGTAACACCTATTATTGGAGATAACTGTACAGTTAATATTTCAGGTGCAGAGGTTATTCCTGGCACTTATACAGCAACTGCTTCATTAAGTAATCCTAATTATGTTATTGATGGTTCTGATTATACTTCATATACAATTAATAAGGGTGTATTAACTGAAGACGAATGTAATAGTGTTGATTATTTAACAAATGTTGTTTATGATGGTAACCTTCATGGACCTAATATTGAAATAGCCAATAGATATACAAATGATAAATCTTTAATTATGTATCGCTATAATGGCAAAAAGAATGCCGATCAATATTATATAGATGTAGAGTTCTATACTGAAAATGGATATTATGAGCCATTGATAGTATCAGTTGCGTTAGTAATATCTCCACTTGAGCTAAGCATCGTATTAAATGAAACAGAATTAAGATTTAATAATAATATTGTTGTACCAACATTCACTATTTTAAATAAAGTAGATGGTGATGATATAGAAGTTACTATCGCAAATACAAGCTCTACAATTGGAGAATATGTAGCTGACTTTAGTAGAACTGGAGCCGATAAGGATAATTATAAGATTACTAATACATATACTTATTCAATTATTAAGGGAATTATTGATATGACTGATGTTACATTTGAAAATACTGATGTAACTTATAATGGAAATCAACAATTACCTACATCAGCTAATTTACCAGAAGGTGTATTAATTGATACAGAAAATTCAATTGGTGTAATTAATACAACAGATACAGTAGCGACTGTTAAGTTTACATTATCTGGACAAATCGCTGATAATTATGAGGTACCTGCCGATATTAATGTTAATATGACAGTATCTAAGAAGCTATTAGCTATTAGCTGGTTAACTAAAGTATTTGGATATGATGGCAATAAGCATAAGCCTACATATGAGTTAGTTGGAGTAGCAGATGGTGATATAGTTGAATTAGTATTTGATTCTGAGGGTGAAACAAACCAAGGTACTTATGCTATAACTGCAGCTTCAGTAACAAATAATAATTATTATATTGAAGAAGAAGTATGCGAATATGAAATAACACGTGGTACATATGATATGTCTAATGTGTCTATTTCTGATAAGACATTTATATATGATGGTAAATCTCATAATAATGCTATTAGCATTGATCAAAGTGAATTACCTGATGGTGTAACTGCTGAATTTGTATATGATACAAATCCAATCTATGTTGGTAAGTATAAGGTAACAATTAAGTTTACTGGTGATTCTTATAATTATGAGCCAATTCCTAATATGGAGGCATATGTAATTATTAATCCATTACCAGTAACAGTTGAGTGGTCTAATACATCATTTACTTATAATGGTAGCTTCCAAGCTCCAACAGCTAGCATTACATCTACATTAATAGGATCTGATGTATGTGATGTATCTGTAACTGGTGCTAAGAAGGATGCGGGTACTTATACAGCAACCGCTGTATTAACTAATTCAAATTATGTTGCTAGTATAGTAGAACAAGAATATACAATTTCTCCTTATGTATTAAGTGTTACAGTATATTGTGATACTAAGAGTGGAAATGCCGGAACTACATTCAATTATATGTATGATGGTTTAGTTCATAATAATTTAACTGCGACATTTGATGAATCTAAGCTAATCGGTGACGATGATTTAGTAATTACTGTAAATACAAGTACATTTAAGGCTAATGTTGGTACATATTCATATACATTATCATTCTCTAATAATAACTATAGACCTACTACTTATACAGGTGCGGTAGTTATTAAGAAACTAGAATTATCTGATAGTAATTTCACTATGTATGTTACTGATGGAGTAATTACAGGTGAATACACATTATCTGATTATAAGTTCTATTCATATATAAACTATAAATCTACAGTTTATACAAAGAATATGGATGCTAAGGTAATTTATTATTACATTAAGACTGGTGGTAATAAATGGACTGAAAGTGATTATGTATTATTAGATGGTGAGCCAACAGTAGCTGGAACATACTATGTTACAATTGAAAGTACAAATACTGATAATATTACAATATCTCATAACAGTATTTGGAGCTTAAGAGAATATACATTTGCACCAATTAATACAAAGGAAATTTGGTCAATTGATGGACAGTATAATTCTAATTTATTTACCGCAACAGGTAACCAAACTAAAACTAGTGCGACATTCAATATAGATAATGAAACAGTAACATTTACTAGAGGATTAAAGCTTGAAACTAATGGTGGTACTATTACATTCACAATTAGTAGTGAAAAGACTTTAACTATCTATTCTATGAATGGACAAACAGTAAAGATCAATGACACAAGCTATAGTGTTACATCAGACTCAGGAACTGAAATAACTCTTGAGGCTGGAACATATACTATTGCTAAGGGTAATGGAGCGACTGTTGTTTACGCATTAACATTAGAATAATTTAATAGAAAAAATGATGGTTCTTTAAAAAAATCGGAGTATGATGAAAAATTCATACTCCTTTTATTATTGTTATAAGTTATAAATATACATTGTTCATTAACACCTAAAAGTGGCCTAATGATTTGTTATGCAATGATTCGGTTATCTGATTAACTATGTCTATAA
>JAFSJY010000062.1 GCA_017449215.1 Acholeplasmatales bacterium
CACAGAGCGGAATCGAACCGCCATCATCTGCATGGCAAGCAGAGGTACTAACCGTTGTACTACTGCGACATTTTTAATACGCACTCTTATTATACCAAAAGAAAAAAATAATGCAACAACTATTTTATCTTTTTTTAGAGTTATTTTTGCAACTATATATAAAACAAAACTCCAGGTATTTTTACCTGGAAATGTTTTAATTTTTCTTGTTTTCCTTCTCTTCTAATTCTAACTTTTCTAAATCCTCAATAGAAATCTTTTCAGCATCGATTAATAGATCAGCAGCTTCTATTAAGAAATTTATATATTTTATCTGGAAGATGATATTAGGTATAAGAATCAAGCAGAATGATAATACACCTATACCAAGAATAATTGGAAGAAAATCTACACTCTTAGTAATTGTATAGTAACCATATACAATTCCCAAAATTCCACCAATTGTAAGAATTGCTAATAATAATGTTAACATAAACGCAGTACTATGTGCATCCTTAATTTTATATGACTTATCACTAAAATCCTTATTAGCATCCTTAAGCTGCTTTCTTATACCATCAACAGTTTCATTAAGAATTTTAATATCGTAATATACCTTAACACCAGTACCAATAGTACCAATAGCGCCAGTAAATGAATCACCAGTACGACTGTAATTATGATTAGCAGTACTAGAAACAACATCTACTACAAGTGCAACCTTACGATTCTTATATGCTTTATCAAAATATTCATTAACAATTGATAAGCTTCTTTCTACCTCTGCTTTTCTTAATTTTACTGAACAAAAATATATTAATTCTAAAATACCAACACCTATTATAATATATCCAGGTACACCTTTATAGATAGCTTCATAGCCACCTACAAAAACTAAAATACTTAAAATTATAAATGGTAAAATAATTAAGATACTCATTAATAATTCTAGCTACAGAAGCTAATTGATATAAATTTGTTGCTACATACTGGAATGGTCTAGTAATTCCGTTTATAGCATTCTTTTTTATAAAATTTTCTTTGAAGACCTTCCTTATGAAGCTCTTCAAAATTTAAACCAGTGTTTTCGTTATTTTCCATTTCAAATAATACCAACCATTCCAGGAACAATTATAATCTATAGGTATACTTTGGGACAATATAAATTATTATTTGTAATCTATTTTGATTCCATTTTTTTAATAAAGTCACCAAATGTTCCTTTCAATTCAATTCCTTTATAATAATTTAAAACGTCATTTGTTTGATATTTAATAATTCTTTCTTTATTAAAGGAACTAATCATATTTATCTCATCTTGATTATTTATATATAATTCCCATACAAGCTTTTCATATGTCGCTCTATTGCTATCTAATTTTGAATTTTCAAATAAGGATGAAAATAAAATTAATGACATTTCAATAATTTGCTGGAATAAATAAATATTAGAATTCTTAACATTATGCTTTTTATAATAATCATAAATATCCTTTACACTTGTATATAAATCCATAAAATGATTAACACAAATACTATTATTTCCACCTAATGTCAAACTATTTTCATTATATTTCCATACATAAGTTATTTTATCTACATTTACATAATTGTTATCATGAATCAATGTCATAATGAAATATGAATCCTCATAATATCTTAATGATGGATGAAATGATATTTCATTATCAGCTAAATATCTTCTTTTAATAAATAAGCCATGCAATGTTCTCATATTATCAAAAGGTACAGCCACTATTTTTATTTCATTTCCAACCTTCTTCTCCTGAAGCATAGTAGTACATAAAATATTACAATTAGTTTGCTTCAAGCTATTTATAACCTGATATAATGAATCATCACCATATAGCTCATCATCGGCATCAACAAATGTAACATATTTAGACTTTGATGCTTTTAGTCCATTTTGTCTTGTCACACCAGGACCAGAATTTACCTCATTCTTTATATATTTAATATTTAATGGCTTATATTTCTTAAAAAGATTAATATCTAATTCTACATCCGATGCATCATTAATAATGATAATACCAATTTCTTCGAATTTAACCTTTTTTTGACGTCTGATACTATCTAGTAGTTTAGATACAAAATTATCATCTTCTTTATATTGGGGAATAATTATATCTAAAAATGTCATATTTTCTCCTTTTAATACTGGAATGCATTAATTAGTGATTGTATACCTTGAGCCATAAAATAAGCCAAAACAAAGGCTATAATGACCTGAAATATTCTTATTGGCCAAATAGCACCTTGCTTAAAGAACTTTTCAATATTAGTATATAGCATTACAAAATATACAATAACAAAGCATATTAAAAATACACATGTATATATTAAAGATGAAACATTAAATGAACCCATATACAACACCCTAGATAATTATATTATAAGATAAAATAAAATGCCACAAATTGTGGCATTTTTTATAGACTACCAGCACCAGAATTTCTGATATGCTCTCGTAATTCCTTTTCCTTCTGAGTAAAATCGACTGTATCCTTTTTATTTTGTTCAAGGCGTTCCTTTCTAATCATGTCTAAATGCTTCTTAGCTGATTCTACAGTACGACCAATGTGAGCCTCCTGACATAATACAGTTCCAACATTATCATGAAATTGGAACACACCTGAAACAATTACTACATAGAATTCATCCTTATCTCTAACAAGCTTAACATAGCCTTCATCAATAACGCTAATCACAGGAACATGGTTTTCCATGCAAGCATATTCTCCATCCTTAACGCTATGAACAACTAAATAGTCAACCTTATCGTTATAAAGATTACCTTGATGTGTTGATATAATAATTTGCATTAATTAGATAATTCCTTTGCCTTTTTAACTGCATCGTCGATTGTACCTACCAAGCGGAAGGCCTCTTCTGGAAGATCATCATACAAACCATCTAATATTTCTTTAAATCCTCTTACAGTTTCCTTTACTGGAACATAAGCTCCTGGGATACCTGTGAATTGTCCACCAATAAACATATTCTGTGATAAGAATAATCTAATACGGCGAGCACGCTTAACTACTAGCTTATCATCCTCAGATAATTCGTCCATACCTAAGATAGCGATAATATCTAGTAATTCATTATATCTCTGAATAATTTGTTGAACTCTTCTAGCAACATTATAATGCTCCTCACCAACAATTGATGGCTGTAAAGCTCTAGATGTTGATGCTAGTGGGTCAACTGCTGGGTAAATACCTTCCTCAGTTAGCTTTCTAGATAAGTTAGTTGTAGCATCTAGATGTGTAAATGTTGTAGCTGGAGCTGGGTCAGTATAGTCATCGGCAGGAACGTAAATGGCTTGAATAGATGTAATAGATCCATCCTTTGTTGAAGTAATTCTTTCCTGAAGCTTACCCATTTCAGTAGCTAATGTTGGCTGATAACCAACGGCTGATGGCATACGGCCAAGTAAAGCTGAAACCTCAGAACCAGCTTGAGTAAAACGATAAATATTATCGATGAATAATAATACGTCCTGATGCTCAACATCTCTAAAATACTCAGCCATTGTTAAACCAGTTAAAGCAACTCTCCTACGTGCTCCTGGTGGTTCATTCATCTGACCAAATACCATGGCAGTATTCTTAATAACCCCACTTTCGCTCATTTCACCGTATAGGTCATTACCTTCACGTGTTCTTTCACCAACACCTGTGAATACTGAAATACCATTATGCTCCTGAGCAACATTATGAATTAATTCCTGAATTAATACAGTTTTACCTACACCGGCACCACCGAATAGACCAATCTTACCACCCTTAATATATGGTGCTAAAAGGTCTACTACCTTAATACCAGTTTCTAGAATTTCTACATTTGAAGATAATTCATCAAGCTTTGGTGCAGTTCTATGAATAGGCTTTGTTAATTCTGGATTAACATCACCCTTCTTATCAATTGCTTCACCAAGTACATTAAATACACGTCCTAAAGTACATCTACCTACAGGAATTGTAATTGGAGCTCCTGTAGCATTAACCTCCATACCTCTAACTAAACCATCAGTTGAGTCCATGGCAATACAACGTACCTTTTTATTTCCGACATGAAGAGCTACTTCTAATGTTAATTTTATAGCAACACCATTATTATCATTCGCAGAAACATTAACAGTTAAGGCTTCATTAATTGCTGGTAATTCATCAGTAAATAATACGTCAACTACTGGGCCCTTAACTTCTACTATTTTTCCTAGCATTACTTATCTCCTCCTATCGCATTAGCTCCACCAATAATGTCAATAAGCTCATTTGTTACAACACTTTGACGGGCTCTATTATACAATAATTGCAATTTGTCGATTATTTCAGATGCATTATCAGTTGCACTCTTCATCGCATTCATTCTTGAAGAATGCTCTGCAGTCTTAGCATCTAAGATAATTCCAAATATAATATCCTTTACATACATTGGTAAAATTAAGTCTAGGGTTCTTTCAATACCAGTTTCATAAATGAAATCAATATTAGATGAATCTCCCTCTACCTCTTTAATAGGTAATAATTCTTCAAATCTTACCTCTTGAGTTAAGCTATTTACATAATGGTTATATATAATAACTAACTTATCAATTTCACCATTTAAATATGCATCAATAAATTTTTGAGCAAGTGGCTCAATATCCATAAACATTACATCATCTCTAACTAAAACTAATGAATCATTTAATAATTCATACTTTTTAGATTTAAGATATGCAAAGCCCTTTTTGCCAATCGCTCCAGTTATAAATTCATCATTAGATTTATGATTAGCTTTAATTGTTTCATCTAAAGCCTTGAAAATATTATTGTTATAGCCACCAGCTAATCCTGTATCACTAGTAATAATAAAGTAAGCAGTTTTCTTTACCTCTCTATCAACTAATAGCTTATGTGGATATTCATCTGTAGCCTTCTTTAATATTTCACTAACCATAGATGCGATTCTTTCCATAAAATCCTGATATGATTTATATGTCTTTTCTGCTCTTTTTACCTTTGATTGACTAACCATGTACATAGCCTTAGTAATCTGAGCTGTACTTTTTGTAGAGTTTATCCTTGATTGGACAGCTCTTAATGAGTTTGCCATAAGAATACCTCCTACATAAAGCGCTTATTGAAATCTTCTAAATACGCATCAATCTTTTTAGTATCAGGTAAAGCCTTTGTTTCAATGATTTCACGAGCTAATTCCTTACCTACTGAATCAGTTTTTAAATCAGCATATAAAGAATCCTCATATTTTGCTAAATTCTCAATAGCAATTTGATCTAAGAAGCCATGAGTTAAGGCATAGATAATTAAAGCTTCCTCTTCCATATTTGTTGTCTTATGAAGATCCTGCTTTAGGATTTCCTGAGTTCTCTTACCTCTATCTAAACGAGCCTTTGTAGAAGCATCTAAGTCAGAACCAAATTGAGCAAATGCTTCAAGCTCACGATAAGCAGCTAAGTCTAGTCTTAGAGTACCAGATACCTTCTTAACAGCCTTAGTTTGTGCAGCACCACCTACACGTGATACTGAAAGACCTGGGTTAATAGCTGGTCTAATACCCTTATAGAAATAATCGCTTTGTAAGAAAATCTGACCATCTGTAATTGAAATAACATTTGTAGGAATATATGCAGAGATATCTCCTGCTTGTGTTTCGATAATAGGTAGGGCAGTAATTGAACCACCACCAAGCTCCTTATTTAGCTTAGCAGCACGCTCTAGTAATCTTGAATGTAAATAGAATACATCGCCTGGATATGCCTCACGTCCTGGTGGTCTATGTAATAATAGCGACATCTCTCTATAAGCAACTGCATGCTTAGATAGGTCATCATAAATAATTAATACATCTTTTCCTTGATACATAAAATATTCAGCCATTGATACACCAGCATATGGTGCTAAATATAGCATAGGAGCAGGTGATGAAGCTGAAGCTGATACAATAATAGAATATTTCATTGCATCATTATTCTTTAATGTTTCATAAACTGATGAAACAGTTGATTCCTTTTGACCAATAGCTACATAAATACAAATAACATTCTTATCCCATTGATTTAGGATTGTATCTACTGCAATTGAAGTCTTACCAGTTTGACGGTCACCGATAATTAATTCACGTTGACCACGTCCAATTGGAACTAGAGCATCGAGTACCTTAATACCTGTTTGTAAAGGTGTATCTACGCTTGAACGATCCATAACACCTGTAGCCTTAACCTCAATTGGTCTAGTTGATTTAGCATTGACTGGACCCATACCATCAATAGGCTGACCTAGTGGGTTTACAACTCTACCTAAGAATTCTTCTCCGACTGGAACCTCAAGAATTCTACCAGTACATTTTACTAAATCTCCTTCTTTAATCTTATCTGATTCACCTAAAAGGATAGCACCAACTACATCCTCCTCTAGGTTTTGAACCATACCATATACATTATTTGGGAACAATAAAAGCTCAGAAGACATAGCCTTATTTAAGCCATGAATTAAGGCGATACCATCACCAACCTGAACAACATGACCAACATTTTCAGTTTGAATATCTTCCTTATAAGCTTTAATTTGCTCTTTAATTAAACTTGAAATTTCAGATAAATTTATATTTGCCATCAATTTATCTCCCTTCTATAGCTCTTCCTTAATTCTATCAAGTGCAGATTTTAAGCTCATATCAATAGATACACCATTAGATATAATCTGAATACCACCTAATAAATCTGGTTTAACTATATATTTAAACTGTAATGTTTTATCGCTATATTTAGTCTTTAATACTTTAACAATCTTATCCTCTTGAGCCTTTGTTAAATCATTAGCACTAATTACATCAATAAACATTATATTTTTATCTAAACGAACTAATTTTCTATATTCATGACCAATTTTATCACATAGATTAAAATGGTTATGATCAGTTAATACATATAAAAAATTTAAGAAGGTTTCATCTAATTTATAATAAACCTTTTTAATTATTTCCTTCTTCTCTTTATTATCAATAATTGGAGAAGACATAATCTTTTTAAAATCTGGGTCATCATTAGTTTTATCAATAGCAATAAAATAATCCCAGAATAAATCTACCTTTTTCTCTTCTATAGCAAGCTCATATAAAGCCTTTGCGTATTCTGCCTCTACCACTAGTCATTAACCCCTTTCAAGATGTTATCAACAACATCAAGATATTTTGACTGGTCAATTTCCTTAGCGACAATCTTTTCAGCAGCAGCAAATGCTATATCAACAATTTCTTTTCTAATTTGCTCAGACATATTTTTCTTCTCTTGCTCTAATTCAGCGTCAAGATTATCCATTCTACGTCTAGCCTCATCCTTAGCCTGATTAATAATTTCATCACGCTTAATATTAGCTTCCTTTTCGGCATTATCAAGCATTTCTTTAACCTTAGCTCTAGCATCAACTAATTCCTTACGAAGATTCTCTTCGATTTCAACAGCATTTTGCTTAGCATCCTCAGCATCCTTTAAATCCTTATCGATAGCTGCTCTTCTAGTTTCTAATATATTAGTAATAGGCTTCCATAAAAAGAAACGAACTGCTAAAAATAAGAGAATAGTAGCACATATTTGAATTCCAAAATCAACAGCGAATGTTAATGAATTAGCTGTTAATTGCTCCATATTACTTAACATAGTAACAGGACCTAAGCCGGCACTCATATAAACACCAGTATCCTGATTAACGCCAGTAACAGCTTCTGTAATAGCTTTTACTGCTAAATCAAGATTTTCAGCCATACTCAAAAATAACATGTTCTATCCCCTTTCTAGTATTTTTTTGTTTTAATTAAATCCTAGCTAAATACGATTAGGATAGCGATAATTAAACCGTAAAGACCAGTTGTTTCAGAAACTGCCTGACCAATTAACATTGTAGTACGAATTGTACCAGCCATTTCTGGTTGACGAGCCATAGCGTCTACTGCATGTGCAGCAACGTTACCTTCACCAATAGCGGCAGCGAAACCTGTAAATACGGCTAAACCTGCACCGATATACTTTAATCCGTCACCTGTTTCAATTAAGAAAGTTAAAATTGTGTTTAAAACTGTTAAGAAATCCATTTTTTCTTCTCCTCTTTTTTAGTTATATATTTTTTCTTCATCTTTTACCTTCATAGAAGTAAAGATTACAGACAAAATTATGAATACTGCTACTTGAATAATACTAAACGCTATATCAAATAGAGCATTAATTAATGGCATGACTGGAACTGCAAACCAGCCAAGCAAATACTTAATAAGTATTGAAATACATACACCACTAATAACATTACCAAACAAACGTAAGCATAATGATATAGGTAGTGTAAATTCACTGACAATGTTCATAGGTAGCATTACTGGTGTTGGATCCATAAATCCCTTCAAATAGCCCAAGAAACCATTTGATACTATACCAGTTAGCTGGATTACTATGAATGAACAGAATGCTAAAGCAAATGTTACAATTACATAGCCAGTTGGATTATTTAAAAAATAAACAGCCGATATATTCGCAAAGAATATAAATATTGTCATAGATAGGAACCATGGTGAATAAGCCTTCCATCGTTTTCCGATATTAGCTTTTATATAACCATTCATCATATCTACTAGCCACATAAATGGAATTACCCATTTAGGTGTTTGCTTCATAGGATCTATCCTTCTGATGAAGAAATATAATATGAAGAATAACAATATTAAGCCTCCAGTAATATAAATTGTGGAAGCTATTGGGCTTGTAGGGTTAAATGTATATCCATTAACCTCAGCAAGATATATCAAATATCCCACCCTCTTTCTTTATTTGTTAAAAGTGAAATAATAAATGTCACCTTAATTGTAAGATATCCACCTACATATAGAAATACTTCTCTTATTGCATGAGAATCATTATAAATATCAGATAATACTAATAACAATATAGTTACAGATATTACGAGAATACCTTTGACTAAATACCAGATTATTGAAGAAATCTTAGGATGAAAGGTTTCCTTCAAGAATTCATTTTGTGCTGTATTATAAAACTTTCTATTTTGAATTACCATTATAATATGTGTACCTATTGCTAGAGCAACACCTACTAAATAGAAATACCATTCAAATTTGATAAGCACAAATGTTATAGTAAGTGCTAGTATTAGGAATAATGATAGAATGATAAAGAACTTATTCTCCCTTGACAGAGTCATTCTTTTTCTTTTCCTCCTCTTCCTTTTTAAGAATATAAAGCATGTTATAGATAAAGCTTACTAATCCAATTAATAAACCAACTATAGCAAGTATTACACTCCATAAAATACTATCTATTGCAAAATAACCAATACAAAATCCACCAGCAGCAAAGACAATCATTGAGAAGATTCCCTGTGATGCTAATGCATAAATGCTAGAATATTTTCCAACCTTCATTACTTAGTACCGAATAAACGATCTCCACAATCTCCAAGTCCTGGTACGATATAACAATTTTCATTTAGCTTCTCATCTACAGCAGCTAAATATACAGGAACCTCAGGATGAGCATCCTGCATAGCCTTAACACCTTCTGGTGCTCCAACTAATCCTACATAACGGATATCTTTTGCTCCACGCTTCTTTAGCATATCAACAGCTGCAACTGCAGAACCACCTGTTGCTAGCATTGGGTCTACTAATAATACGATTGCATCCTTAATATTAGATGGGAACTTAGCATAGTATTCAACAGGCTGATGAGTTTCTTCATCTCTATATAAGCCGATGAAGCCAACCTTAGCTGTTGGAATCATATTTCTAATTCCATCAACCATTCCAAGACCAGCTCTTAAAATTGGAACAATTACAACCTCTTGAGCTAATTCATGTTGAATTGTCTTACAAATAGGTGTTTCAATTTCAACCTCTCTTAATGGAAAATCTCTTGAAATTTCAAAAGCCATTAAGCCAGCGATTTCCTCAACATTTTGGTAGAAATCCTTAGTCTTTGTTTCCTTTCTTCTAATATTAGTAAGCTTGTGTGAAATTAAAGAATGATTTAAAACTGTTACTGCCATTAGAATTCCTCCTCATATTTTGTTATCTTATCTATACGTCTTTGGTGGCGCTCATTGTGTGAAAATTCAGTATTTAACCAAACATCAACAATTTCCTTAGCAAATGCTAAGCCAGTATATTTAGCAGATAAAGCTAAACAATTTGAATCATTATGCTCTCTAGTTAATTGAGCAGCGTCTTTATTGCAAACTAAAGCACATCTAACACCCTTAACCTTATTTGCGATCATTGACATACCAATACCAGTGAAGCAAATAACGATTCCTCTTTCTACCTCACCCTTTTGGATATCCTTAGCTACCATATATCCATAATCTGTGTAATCACAAGAATCCTTAGTATATGTACCTCTATCGATTACAGTATGTCCCTTAGACTCTAAGTATGATTTTAGATCATTTTTTAATTCTAATGCTGAATGATCACAGCCAATAGATATTTTCATTTTATTAACCTCTTTCTTTTTACAAAACTATCAAAAAGATTATACCATATAATTATTAATTTTTTTACTCATTATTAGCAATTTTAAGCAAAAAGAATTAGCTCACAAACATCACATTTAGTAGTAATTTTAACTCATAAGCCAAATTTATACACAAATAAAAAGGGAAGCCATAATATTTTATTATGACTTCCATATATAACAATACGTCAATTAATAATTATATTATTTACTATAATATCTAATTTTCAACAATACCTTTTAAATCATTTAACAATAATGGCAAATCCTGAATAACTGTATTATAAATAATATCCAACTGTATAGAACCGTAATCATGAACAATTCTATTTCTTAAACCACTTATTTTCATCCATGGAATATTAGGATACATAATAAATATACTTTGTGGCAATTTCTTTACATTCTCAGATATTTGAACAAATTTAAAACTAATAACACTTGTTAAAAGTTCATTATTATTAAATTCTTCAATAGCAACATTTTTTAAATATCTTATACAAAAATTCGATATCTGTTATTATCTTCTCGATATAATATTTTGGCGTTTTATTATTATCCATAAATTTTAATTCCATCCTTCATTATTTCCCTTAATAATTCTTGATTGTTTTCTAATTGGTTAATTCTAAGTAAATCTATTTTTTTATGTAAAGTTTGTCTAAGTTCCTCAACTAAGCCAAAAAAATCTAATCCAGTAATGTCTGAATCAATTAATAAATCGATATCCGACAAAGGTGTAGCCTTATTCTTGGCATATGAACCGAATAAATAACAAAAATTAATTTTATATTTAGACAAAATGTTATTTATTTCTCTTTTGATATCATCAAGTTTTAATATGCCATGTTCCTCATCAATCAAATTGAGTTCTCTTAATTTATATATATAATACTGAAGTTTATCGTCATTTTCATTTTCTAGCGCTTCATATTTTTGATAACTTCTTCTTGAAATATTAAGCATTTTGGAGGCTTCCACTTGCGTAATATTTAAAGATTCTCTTATTTTTTTCAATTCATTCATAAATATCACCTATGGTAATGATAGCACCAATTTGCGCTTTTATCGGAATGTTTGGCGCATTATTTGCGCATTAAATACAGAAAAAATATGACTTTTAAATAATTAAAAGCCTCAAGCATCACTAGTTTGAATATTTAAAATAATCGATGCTTAGATACTAACTATAAAGTTTATTGGAGTATAAGCTATAAAGTAATTGGAGTAATTAAGCTTTAAACTAACTGAAGTAATTTGAGCAACATAAAAGACCCCTTTGTTATAATGAGATTTTCGAGAAATCATTATATTAAGGAGGTCTTTTATTTATGGATAAAGAATCCATATCAAGATTAGGATTGGATTATATCAATGGAAGAGATTCCGAAAATTCTGATGAAATATATGATCCAACCACTAATAATCATAATGGTTATATTATAAGTAATGGTGGAATGGAACTAGCTAATAGAGATGTTAAAACTATTATTCGCCATGCATATGGATATACAAACTTTCCTAGATTACGAAACAGAATCATGTTTATAAAAAATGCTGATGCGCCTATTTTATGTAATAGAAAATTATTTAAAATATGATTTCTCGACCATAAGAAAAGGAGTATGATTTTTTCATCATACTCCGATTTTTTTAAGAACCCCAATATAACAATACATTAATTTGTAAATAAGAATAATGCAAGTGTTATTACTAAAGAGAATATAGAAAATAGCAAACCATAATCAGCCATTTTCCTATTCTTGATTGACTTTTTACCAATACAAGATAATACAATTCCAATCCAAAATACAAAGACACCAAATCCAAAGAAAGAAATTAATAATACTGCTAATCCACTGAAGAATCCAATCCAAGCGAATATATCAAATACATTCTTTTGGTTTTCATCAGGTAGGTTAGTAGAATCGTTATTGTTTTCATCCTCAACCACTTCTTGTTTTATAGAATTTTCATCAATTAATTCTTGTTCAATTTTTTCTTCCATATAGATTCTCCTTCTATAATGCATTAAATATAATAATACCTGCGATTAATAGAACACCCTCTATTAAACCACAAAAAAATATTACTCTTCTTCTATTTTTATATGATTCAATATTATATTCATCCTTTTTATAATCATGCTTCATCTTAACGATGGCAAAATGATTATAAATCAAGAATAAAACTAATATTCCAATTAATGGAATGATATATAAAAAATCATTCATTTTGGAAAATATAGGTATTAGTGTTTGTAATAATAATGATACTACAAAAACACTAGTATAAATAATAGCTTTAGTTTTATTCATAAACTACCTCTATTGAATCACTACTAACAGATTTCACATTTGTATAAATCTTATTATCCTTTTGGATTAAATGATTTATGTTATTACCATTCAAATAATAATCAAAAACATTAGATAACAAATCAATCATATCACCATTTTTATAGAATACAGATGAATAAATATCAAGTGAATATCCATTATTATAATTAATAAATAATGATCTTTTAGCACCGTTATATTCATAATATGGGTAATCTACACTAGGCTTATAATTATATAAGCAAATATAATTATTTCCCTTTTCACATGATAATGAATAATATCCACCCTGATATTCCTTTGATGTTAAAAGTATTCTATTCTCTATCGTTAAACCTAAATCTAAATAAAAGCCGTTACTAGAAATAATATATCCATCACTCAAATTAGATTTTGCTAGATATGATTTTATATAATCCATAATAACTGAATCATAGAATAATGATAAGCTGATATATGGATTCCCATCATCTATCTTTTTATAATCATCATTAACATTAACTCTTATTTTATAACTATCTAAAAAGCTAATGCTGATATTATTTAATGAAGTATTCACAAAATAATCTAATGAATTCTTAATCTCTATATTATTTTCAGGTTCTATATTATTTCTTTGATTTAAATCCTTAGAATAAATCATACCTTCCCAATAATCATATAAAGGGGCAGATAATAAATATTTAGGATTTAAATCATATATCTTTTTAAGATAATTATATAGAACTGGTTCTAATGAAATATCCTCGTTAATATGATTATTGATGTAATATACGTTATATATTCCTTCAAGTTCATCATATTCACTAACAAGCTCATATATCTTATCAAATGCTGATGTATACTCTCTTTCTAGCTTAAGCTGAGTCGCACCAGCATTTTCTTCGTCTAAATTATAATAGAATTTGAAATCACTCATTTGCCCACTATATTTAGATGAATCATTAGATATTTCATTAATTCCGCCTTTTGTTTTAGAATTATTAACAATAATGACAACACAAATGACTATAACGACTATTAAGGCGGCAAGAATTGACAATCTTATTATTATGTTTTGTTTTTCTCTTTTCGTAAATGTTGCCGCCATAATAACCCCTAATTTCTAATCTTTTTATATTCTTCGAATTCTTTGTTATTACAAAATACTAAATGATTATGTCCTATATCACGTAGTGATGGCTTATCTTCACTATAATCATGAAGAGATGGATCATAAACAAATAACTTCTTATTCTTTTCGATTTTTGGATCTGGGACTGGAATTGCACTTAATAATGATTTTGTATATGGGTGTAATGGATATGCAAATAACTCTTCAGTTTCTGCAATCTCAACCATATCTCCCTTATATATTACTCCAATTCTATCAGAAATAAATCTAACAATTGATAAATCGTGAGCAATAAATAAGTAAGTTATATCCAATTCCTTTTGGAATTTCTTTAATAGATTTAAAACTTGTGCTCTAATTGAAACATCTAGGGCTGAAATAGGCTCATCAGCAATAACAAACTTTGGTTCCATAACAATTGATCTTGCTATACCAATTCTTTGTCTTTGTCCTCCTGAGAATTCATGAGGATATCTTGTCAAATGCTCAGGTAGTAAACCTACCTCTTTAATGATATTTTCAACTTTTCTAATTCTATCAGCATCATTTTCAAATAAATGGAAATTATATAATCCCTCTGAAACGATATATTCTACTGTAGCTCTTTCATTTAAAGATGCAGCTGGATCTTGGAATATCATTTGAATATTTCTAATGACATCTCTATCTTCCATCTTAGAAATCTTTCCAGAGATTCTTTTGCCATTAAATAAGATTTCACCATTAGAAATAGGATTAATTCTAATGATTGCTCTACCGATAGTTGTTTTACCAGAACCAGATTCACCTACTAGTGAGAATGTTTCACCCCTATAAATATCGAATGTTGCATTCTTTACAGCTTTGAATTTACCAAATGTAACATCAACATTCTTTAATTGAATAATAGGTTCCTTACCATTTTCAGTCTTAGGCTCCTCAGTAGTTTCTGTAGGAGTAGCCTCTTTAGCTTCTTCCTTTACTTCCTCTTTAACCTCTTCAGTAGTAGCTACAGAAGCTGATTCTTCTACTTTTTCAGTTGCAGCTTCCTCAACTACTTCCTCAGTTTTAGTTTCAGCTTCATTTATTTCTAATTCTTTTTCTTTTTCCATAAATTACGCCTCGCTTTCCTGAGTATATACTGTATTAGTTAATTTTTCATGTAGATTTTGAATAATCTTTGGCTTTTCAATTTTAGGTGCTCTTTCATCTAATAACCAAGTCTTTGCATAATGAGTCTCAGTAATCTTAAACATAGGTGGCTCCTTAACATAGTCAATAGCCATTCTATATGGATTACGAGGTGCAAATGGATCACCAACAATCTTATTATATAAAGATGGTGGAGTACCAGTTATTGAGAATAATTCCTCACCACGAGTTGATAGCTGTGGTAATGATGATAATAGTGACCAAGTATATGGATGACGTGGGTCATAGAATACCTCTTCAACCTCGCCAACCTCAACTATTTGTCCTGCATATAATACAGCAACTCTATCAGCAACATTAGCAACAACACCAAGGTCATGTGTAATGAACACAATAGTGAAGCCTAATTGCTTCTGTAAATCCTTAATTAATCTAATAATTTGTGCTTGAATTGTAACGTCTAGCGCAGTTGTAGGCTCGTCACAAATCAATATTCTTGGCTCACAAGATAAAGCGATAGCGATAACTATTCTTTGTCTCATACCACCTGAATATTGGAAAGGATAATCATTAAATCTCTTTTCAGCATCAGGGATACCTACTAATGTCATTAATCTCTTAGCCTTTTCTTTAGCTTCAGAATAAGATAGATTTTGATGCTTCAAAATACAATCCGTAATCTGAGAACCAATTGTTAAAATTGGGTTTAATGAAGTCATTGGGTCTTGGAATACTGTAGCTACTTTAGCACCTCTAATTTGTTGCCAGTCTGAATTTAACTTAAACTTAGCTAAATCAAGCTTACAATAGCCCATCCACTTTTCTTCATCTTCACCTCTATATTCAACTCTGAAGGCAACGTCAGAATATAGATTATCTAATACATCAGCTGATGTTAAATCCACACCATTCTTCATTGCTTCCTTAAAGATCTTAACAATCTTAAATACAGCAATAACTCTTTTCTTAAATGGATATCTAGCAATAGATAAGATTAATTCTTTAGAAATTAATTCATTTCTCTTGATTTGCTCTTCAGTAATCTCAACATCAATTGCCTTTTGATAATCCTCTAATAATTGAGCTCTCTTTGTAGCAATCTTCTCTCGAAGCTCAGTATTATTCTTATACTCCTGCTTCTTTTGGTTATGTTTAGCCTTTAATTCATTTTTAAGATCAATAATTTGTTTCTTTAAATCTTTTTCCTTAGCCTTTAAAGTAGCTATCTCTTCCTTATCTGTCTTACTAGATAAAGATAATCTCTTATTAAATGATTCAATTCTATCATAATCTAAATCACTAATCTTTTTCTCGATTTCCTCAATCTCTTCACCAGATAAGCCAACATAACTTAACTCTTCTTCGTCTAATTCTTTTAATTGATTATAAATATCTTTACCGTATTCAAATTTTGAGTATGCATTTAATTTCTTATTGAAGAATTTGAATACATAGTTATTAATAAAATTCTTCTTTGCATTAGTCTCTGATAATTGTGGGTCGTCATAAATAATTGAACCACCGCTAACAAAGCCATTTGAATCAAGCATTCCTGAGAATGTCTTTGTTAATACTGACTTACCAGAACCAGATTCACCTACGATAGCGATTGATTCACCCTCGTAAATGTCTAAATTTACACCTCTAATTGCTTGTAAAATTCTACCTCTAACCTTAAATTTTACTTCAACATCCTTTAGTGATAATATTGTCTTTTTATTCTCTTCCATAATTATCACCTACTACATATGAGTTCTAGGATCAGATGCATCCGCTAAATTCTGACCTACAACGTATAAAATAATTGTAATTGAAGCCGCAACCGCAACTGGGCCCCAGAATTGAAGTGGATATACCGTCATACTCTTTTGACCATACTCAATCAATCTACCAAGTGATGGCGTATCCGCACTCATACCAATTCCAATATATGATAAGAATACTTCATATGAAATATATGAAGGAATTTCAGTTGCTAAAATAGTAACGATAACTGATGTTAGGAAAGGTAAAATATTCTTTGTTGTTAACTTCCAAATATTTGTACCTAAGCACTTAGATGCTAGATTATATTCTCTATCTCTAATAATTAATACCTGAGTTCTAATAAAATATGCAATACCTAACCATCCTGTAACTGTTAAAGCCAATACAAATGACCAGAAACCACTACCAATAACCATAACAAATACTGAAATAAATAAGATATATGGGATATTTGCAATGATGTTATATACTTCTGTCATAACAACATCTACTTTTTTTGAGAATCCCCAAATAGCACCAACAATTACACCAATAACCATATTGATAGCACCACAGATGAAGGCTAATGAAAGTGACATTTCAGCACCCTTCCAAATGTGCTCCCATAATGATTCACCATAATTACCAGTACCTAAAATATACTTTAAATCAAATCCAAACTCACCAAACGCCTCACTAGGGCTTAAGTTGTGAGTTAAAGGAGCTGTAACATATGGATTTTGCTTATAATCCATAAAGTTTGTAGGTAAAGCACTACCATAAATATATGTTAATATTAAAATTAAAACAAATAATCCTAAAGCAATCCAATTTGATTTTTTTCTAAAGAATACTCTTAATACAGATTTCCAATATGAATATCTAGGTGCTGTAATCTTTTCAGCTGCGTCAGGGTTTTCTTCAACAAACTGGAATAATTTTGATTCATCTTCTGAAGTAATTTCTTCATTTAATAATTCTTCATTTTCCATTATTTTCTACCTCCTCCGCCACTGAATGAAATTCTAGGGTCAACCTTAGCCATTAAGACATCACCTAAAATTAATGATGCAACTGATAATAATGCATAGAAGAATGAAATACCAATAATTACACTATTATCACATGTATTAATAGCAGAAGTTAATAGTTTACCCATACCAGGAACATTATAAACACGTTCTGTAATGATTGCACCTGTTAAGGCACCTAAAATACTACCAGGAATACCTTGAACAATTGGAATTAATGCATTCTTTAGAATATGCTTTCTAAATATTTCTCCTTCAGAGAAACCTTGGCTTCTTGCAAATTTAACATAATCAGATGTCATTTGGTCTATCATGTATCTTCTAGTCCATTTCATTAAACTAGCGATAGATGGTAAAGCAAGCGAAACAATCGGTAAGATATAAACAAGTGGTACAGTACCTGTTGGCCAGTTATCTGGAAGACCAAATAAATTACTACCAATCATCGCAAATAAATAGATATATGCAAGTGATGGTACAGCCATAATGAAGATAATGTATAAATTACCAATCTTATCAGCTATCCTATCCTTCTTTAATGCTAATAATAATCCAAGTGGAACACCAATAATGTAAACTAAAATAGTTGAAATTATACCAATAATAAATGAATATCCAATCATAGATAATCCAGTAGTGTATGTTGAACTAACACTAGTATATGTATCACCTAAAAGTTTATAATCATCTTCTGTTGTTTTTACATTAAATGTTCTCTTATGATAATCGTAACCAACCTCTACTGTAGAACCATCAGCATAAGTCATTTCTCTTTTAACAACTTCACCTTGATTTTCAGTAAAGTATTCAAAGAAATCCTGGTTACTAAAATATTTCTTTCCTAGATTAATTTTCACAAAATTTTGATGAACAAATGGGAATACATCATCAAAATAGAAAAGATATTTGTGCTTTGTACCCGAACCCATGATACACCATGATCCATTAAGTGGGTCCTTAGCAAAATAAATCTTTCTTTCTAATTCGCCATATTTTTCAACATATTCTGGTGTTACTTCTGCATAATTAGTTGTGTCAAACACTAAAATATGAGAAAAGAAATCCCATAGTCTTTCAAAAATATTGCGATCTTTATATGCAAATAAAACTGCAATATCTTGCTTATTTCTTGCATCTGCACGAACAATAGTATAACCCTTGCCTTCATATTCATCTTTAAATTGTTTAATAAGAGCTATATCATCGTCTGATGTCATCTTTTTAGGTAATTCAGGTGCAGTTTCACCTGTTTCCTTAGTATATGCAGCTGCATACTCAGTATAATTTACATAATCTAAGTAGCCATATTCCTCAAATGTTTCGTATTTATATACTTCCTTAGCATTATACTTATATTTTTGCAAATTTGTACCTTTAAATATTTGATCTCTATTCATTAATTGGAAAACCAAAAGCATTATTATAAATACTACAATAATAAGAGATAAAATAGATCTTAGCAGTCTTTTTAAGATATAACCTGCCATTAAATTCAACCCCTTTATAAGCAAATCAATGCGAAGACATAATCTTCGCACGATTTATTAATTTAAAATTTTAAAATTACTTTGTACTATCATGACCTTCGATACCACATAGTCTAACCATATCACCAGCAGGTAAGAATGTATTTAGATATGTTGAAGGATCACCATGGTCAGGACCCCAACCAGATGAAATATCGAAGTCATAGTTCATATCAGCAGCAGCATCTACATAGTAGTTAGAATATAAGTATGTATCCTCATCCTTATGCATTACTAAAGTAATTTCAATTCTACCTTCAGATACAGTTTCGATATTTTCCTTTAATACTTGTGCTTGTTGAACGCTTACTACATTTGTTTGATCAACTGGATAATCTAACTTAACTACGAAGTCAGAAGCGAATTGTAATTCAGACCAAGCAGCATCTAAGAATGCCTTAGACTTAGCAGCGTTATAATATGCATTAACACCATCCTTTAATGATGTTACATAGCTAAATACGCCCTTCTTTAATTCCTTCTCAACAATTGCACCATATTGAGTACCTGATGCATAACCATTAGACTCACCAGTTAATGTTACATAATCATAAGGAACATATGTATTACGTAAGCTGTATAATGCTGCAGCAGCTCCAGTAACTGGAGCATTATATGCTTCCTTATTTAAACCTGCTAAGATAGCACGTCTAAAATTAGTATTTCTTAATGCACACTTTGCATATAACTTTTCATCATCTGTTTGCTTTGATGCAGAAGATGCGTCATACTCATTTTCCCAACAAGCTCTAGCTAAGTTGAAACCACCAAAATATGAAGTTGCGTTTGTATCAGTAATAAATGCATAAGTATCAAATAAGTTATCATTCTTAGCTAATGTAATTCTAGCTTCAGATAATGATAAGCTATCATATGTACCATTCTTTAACTTATTATACATAGTAGTTTCATTTGAACCATCTTCATATGAGTAAGTTACGCTATCAATTGTAGTATTAGCATTATCCCAATACTTTTCGTTTCTAGCCATAGTTAATGAAGACTTGTCAGATACACCAGTACATACAAATGCACCACAATATAAAATATCATTGAATGTCTTACCGAAATTTTCACCTTTTTGTTCACAATAAGCTTGTTGAACTGGAGTAAATGTATTATATGTTAAATATGTTAAGAAATAATCACAAGCTTCAGATAATTCAATTTCTAATGTGTTATTGTTAACTGCAGTTACACCAAGAGTATCCCAATTGCTGCTTGAATAACATGTATCGAAATTCTTTACCTTTTCTAGCATATAGTAAGTATAACTCTTTGCAGCTCTCTTAATACCATATACGAAGTCTTGAGCTGTTACTTCACCATGCTCTTGACCAGCAGCGTCAACCCACTTAGCACCAGAACGAATTGTAAATGTATACTTCTTTCCATCATCGCTTCTTGTCCAAGAAGATGCTAATGCAGGAACAATATTACCAGCATTATCATATTGAATTAATGTATCTGTGAAGTTCCATAGAATTTCAGCATCAGATGCTCTATATGTATTAGATATAGAATATGTCTTAGGGAATGTTGTAAGAGCAGCCTTATAATCTCTCTTTAATGTATATCCCTTATTTGTTAATTCAGTTGCTGCATTATAAGATGTTTTATGAGAACCATCTGAATAATGAGAATAAGGAGCTGCAGCATTTCTTTGAGCCATTAACTTAGTCTTCATATCAGCTCTATCAGATGCCTTAATAAATTCAGTAGCAATAGCTAAATTCTTTAATCTATTTGAATCATTTCCCCATAAAGCATAAGGTGCAGAACCAATACCAATTCTACTCATTGAGTATCTACCACCTTGTGTATTAACAGGTAGGATTAAAGCTTGATCATATAATACAGATTCAGCCTTTGCGAAATGATAATACTTATCGTTATCATTAGTAGCGTTATTAGCTAAAATCATTTCATCTTCATAAGCACCGAAATACTTGTTGTAGATTTCTTCATCAGTCATATCCTTAGCTAATTCTTGATAATCAACGGGATCTTGAGTAGGATTATTATCTCCGCTAGGCCCTCCAGATGGCTTATCGTCGCCACATGCTGATAGTGTTAATACGGCTGCACCAGCAACAGCTGTTAAACCTAAAAACTTCTTCATTTTCATTTGTTTTTCCCCTCCATAAATAGCAAGTTTTTGTTTTATCTAAAATATTATACTATTCGTCCACTTTTTTGTCAACGTTTCTACAGTATTTTCTTTATTTTTTTGTCAGAAATTTTGTTTTTTCTGATTTTTGTGTATAAAATTTAGTCAAAACTTATTATTTTATACATTTTTAAAACAAAGTTCGATTTTTTCTTCGTTTATCAAATTTTGTTTATATGGACAAAATCAGATTATTAATCAAATATTCTATCATTTTTTTTAATTTTGTAGTACAATACGCTTGGTGTATGATATGAAAGATAACAAATTTTTAACAATACTTGGATACATTTTAATTATTATTCTATTATCTCCAATAATTGCTGTATTATTGTATTTAATAATAGGTGGAGCCCTATTCTATTCAGTAACTATATATGACAGAATAAAATATGGTCCATCAAACATAAAAGAAGGCAAAGATTATAAATTAATATCCACATTATTATTCATTGCCGCAATTCTTATTATGTTCATTATATATAATAAGAATGGATTAAAATTTGATATATTCACCTGGAGAGACTTCTTCGCTTGTCAAGGAATAGCATTTGTTGGTTTTATACCATTAGTGCTTTACCACCTAAAACGAATGAAGACAATTAAAGAAAACAAAAACTAGCAAAATTAATCTGCTAGTTTTTTCTTTTTATTCTCTACCGTCCCAGCAATATGTACAAAGCTTGTCTTCATCAATTTCACAAGCCTTCTTTAGGTCATCAATTCTATTGAAGCCTAATGATGTGAAGTTTAATTCCTTACGGATTTCTTCTACCATGTTAGCATATTCTTGTGAATCTGGGTTAGCGTACTTCTTTAATACCTCAGGTGTTACTTCCTTTTCAAGTTTAGTAATAACCTTTCTAGTAATTAATTCCATTTCACTAGATGATCTAGAGAAATTCAAATACTTACAGCCATATACAAGTGGTGGACAAGCTGATCTAATATGAACTGCCTTAGCTCCACTTCTATATAAGAATTCAGTAGTCTCTCTCATTTGAGTACCACGAACGATTGAGTCATCAATTAATAATAGGCTCTTGCCTTCAATTAAATCATGTACAGGAATAAGCTTCATCTTAGCAATTAAATTACGTTTAGTCTGAATTGTAGGCATAAAGCTTCTTGGCCATGTAGGTGTATATTTAATGAATGGTCTAGCAAATGGAATACCAGATTCATTTGCATAACCAATTGCATGTGCTGTGCCTGAATCAGGAACACCAGCAACACAATCAACTGTCTTAGGGTCGATGTTATCACGCTGTGCCATATACTTACCACAGTTACATCTCATCTTTTCTACAGATAATCCTTCATAGCTTGATGATGGATAACCATAGTATACCCATAGGAATGTACAAATTCTCATCTTATCGCCAGGTGCTACTAAAGTCTTAACCTCGGTAGGTGTTAATATACAAATTTCACTAGGTCCTAATTCCTTATAATCTGTATATCCTAAATTTAAATATGCGAATGCTTCAAAAGATGCACAGAATCCATTTGAATTCTTACCAATAACAACTGGAGTTCTACCATACTTATCTCTTGCAACATAAAGTCCCTTTTCGTTTAATAGCATTAATGTTAAAGATCCATCAACTGAATCTAAAGCATATTTAATACCATCGATTAAATTTTCCTTTTGGTTAATAAGTGCAGCTACTAATTCTGTTGGATTAACATCGCCACCACTCATTTCAAGGAAATGTGAATTACCATTTTTAAATAGCATTTCTTCTAATTCCTTTGCATTGTTAATCTTACTAACTGTAGTAATCGCAAAGGTACCATGATGTGACTTAATTAATAATGGTTGTGGTTCATAATCAGAGATACATGCAATACCACTATTACCCTTCATTGTTAATACATCACTTTCGAACTTAGTTCTAAATGGTGAATTCTCAATATTATGGATAGATCTATTAAATCCGTTCTCACCATAAACAGCCATACCACCACGTCTAGTTCCTAAATGAGAATGATAATCTACTCCAAAGAATAAATCAAATACACAATCTTTTTTTGAAATAACACCAAAAATTCCACTCATATATTTTCCTCCAAGAAAACACTACTATTTTAACATAAAATTTCGTAATTACACTATAAAATTAAATGAAATCGCTACAAAATTTAAAACGGCCTCATTTTAATCGAGACCGTTAATATTGTTATAAATTAATTATGGTTATTATTATCCTTAACAACAACATCGTGCGCTCCACCTTCAACGATAGATACACTAGATACTAATGTTAATTTAGCCTTCTTTTGTAATTCAGCAATTGTTAATGCACCACAGTTACAGAATGTATGCTTAATCTTAGCTAATGTTACATTAACTGTATCATGAAGTGGACCAGCATATGGAACATATGAATCAACACCCTCAACAAATGATAACTTTTGTGCTCCACCTAAATCATATCTTTGCCAGTTACGAGCTCTTGCAGAACCCTCGCCCCAGTACTCCTTCATATAGTTACCGTTAACTAATACCTTTTGAGTTGGAGATTCATCGAATCTTGCAAAATATCTACCTAACATACAGAAGTCACAGCCCATAGCTAATGCTAATGTAATATGGTAATCATGAACGATACCACCATCAGAACAGATAGGTACATAAACTCCTGTTTCCTTAAAGTATTCATCACGAGCCTTAGCTACATCAATAACTGCAGTAGCTTGACCACGACCAATACCCTTAGTTTCACGAGTGATACAAATAGATCCTCCACCGATACCAATCTTAATGAAGTCAGCACCAGCCTCAGCTAAGAATCTGAATCCCTCAGCGTCAACAACGTTACCAGCACCAACCTTTACAGTATCGCCGTACTTTGCTCTAATCCATTCAATTGTTCTCTTTTGCCATACTGAATAACCCTCAGATGAGTCAATACATAAAACATCAGCACCAGCTTCAACTAAAGCAGGAACTCTTGTTTCATAATCTCTTGTGTTGATACCAGCACCAACAACAAATCTCTTTGAGCTATCTAATAATTCATTTGGATTTTCCTTGTGTGAAGAATAATCCTTTCTAAATACGAATGATACTAAGCAACCATTCTTATCAACAATTGGTAAGCTATTTAACTTATGCTCCCAAATAATATCATTTGCTTCCTTTAGTGTTGTACCCTCTGGGGCAGTAACTAAATCCTTTAAAGGAGTCATGAATTCCTTAACCTTTAAAGTTGGCTCCATTCTAGATACACGATAATCTCTAGAAGAAACAATACCAACAAGCTTACCCTTTTCTGTACCATCTGAAGTGATAGCTACAGTTGAGTGACCTGTCTTCTCCTTTAAATCTAAAACATCAGCTAATGTTGCATCTGGTGATAGATTTGAATCACTTGCAACAAATCCAGCCTTATAGCTCTTTACTCTTCTGACCATTGCTGCTTGATTTTCAACAGTTTGAGAGCCATAGATAAATGAAACTCCACCTTCCTTTGCTAATGCAATAGCCATTGTATCATTTGATACAGATTGCATAATTGCAGAAATAAGAGGGATATTCATTGTAATAGCTGGTTGCTCACCCTTCTTGAATTTAACAAGAGGAGTTTTTAAACTAACATTAGATGGAATACTATTCTCATCTGAATAACCTGGAACTAATAAATACTCACTAAATGTATGTGATGGTTCATCATAATAAAAAGCCATAATTTACCTCCAAAAAATAAACTTTTCACTATTGTATCACTATGAAAAACTATTTTCAATAATCATTTTATATTTTATTAATTTTTATGATTTAGTCTCTTCTCCAAGTATTCAGGCAATTCTTCTATTATTTTATATTTTGATATTCCCAACTTCATCACAGAATTCTTTAATGTTGTTTCTGCAACAAACCTATCCGCATCCTTACATAATAGTAAGCCTACTGTTGGTTCATCTCTATCAGTCTTCTCTAATTCATCCACAGCATTTACATAAAATATTAACTGTCCTAAATCAGCTGGATTAAAATCGCCAATCTTAACTTCTATTACTACATAGGCATGTATTTTAGTATGGTACATTAATAAATCAATATAAAATTCTTTTTCGGTAGGTGTTACTAACTTATATTCTTTACCAGCAAGTGTAAATCCAGGTCCTAATTCACTTAAAAACTGAATTATATTATCTATCATTTTATTCTTTAAATCCTTTTCTGTTTTTAAATTATTCTTATCTATGAAATCTAATACAATTGTATCCTTAAATATTTCATTTATAGAATCATCTGATTTAACTATTTCAGTAGTATCTGGTTCTATTAATGAACGTTCATAAGCTTTCATCTCTATTTGATTCATTACCATCGCTCTTGACCAACCATTTTTATGTGTGGCATTAATGTACCATAACATCTCTTTGTGTGACTTAGATTTTTGCATAATTGTAATAATTGTAATAGGGTAGAGGAAAGATAATAATCTTTGCCCCTCCCATTGCACCGTACATACGGGTCTCGTATACGGCGCTACATTTATATTTAACACAAACTACTTAAGGTAGTATGAAAGAGGATTGACCAGTCCCGGTCTATTTC
>JAFSJY010000063.1 GCA_017449215.1 Acholeplasmatales bacterium
CTGCCACACCCATATCCCTATTTTTCGCCATTAATTTAAAGTTTTTATCGGAAGGCCATAAATTATAGCATCCATCCAAAAACAAATATAAAATAAGCCCTCTTACAGCAACTAATTCCTGTAATTCATCCGACCTTTAGAATAACACCGTACTTTTATTATTGTTTATTTCTTATATTATACTTTGTATAATATACCTATTGACAAATTAGTTATAATTTGGTATAATATAATCAAGATAGGAAAGATATTATATTGTGTGCCTACCCACAAAGGAGAAAATTTTATGAATTATAATTTAGATATTTTAAAAGCTGGTATTAAAGAATGTTCTTACGAAGAATATTTAAGATATTTTAATATAGAAATACAATGTAAAAGTTTAGAGGATTTATATGGAAATTTATCTACTCATACAACAAGTGGTGAATTTACTGATTCTGAGGATGATTCTATATCTGCTTCTTATTGGGATTATGCAGAAGAAGATATAAAAGATGTTATCCTTGATAAATTATCTGATGGTTTAATTTGTGATTTAGTTAAGATTGATAATCGTTATTTTGAAATTCCAGAAGCTTATAGATTTGTTGAAGTTAAGGTTTGGAAGAAAATTCAAAAGGATGGAGAATTTAGAGATTATTATGATAATAAAAGTTTCTATAATGCTGGAGATTTGAAAGTTGATTATGATTCAACAATTGATTTTGATTTTGAAGGTGATGAAGAAGCTTTACTACATTGTATAAAACAATATAGTAATAGTGATATGTATATTTTAAAATTCAATGATATAATTATTGAAAATGATAAGGATTGGTTAAAGGAGTAATAATTATGAGTGAAAGATGGATATGTTTGGATTGTGAAACTACAGGTTTAGATCCAAACAAAGATGAAATAGTAAGCTTATCTATTGTTAATCAAGATGGCGAAATACTATTTGATGAATTAGTTAAACCAATAGGAACAACGTATTTTCCTAGAGCTACAGCAATTCATGGTATCTCGTGGCATACAGTTAAAGCAAAACCTTTTTTAAGGGAATTTAGAGATAAATTAATGAGAATTATTATGGATTATAATACTATTGTTGGTTATAATATCTCTTTTGATATGGATTTTATTTATAATTTTTTTAATTGGAATTTATCAAATAAACTTGTTGATGTAATGACAATGTATTCTGATTATAAAAAAGTTCCTAACCATTTTAATGATGGATATAAATTCTTTAAATTAGAAGAATGTGCATCTTCATTAGGATATAAAACAAATAATAAATTCCATAATTCTTTAGAAGATGTTAAAGCAACTATTTATTGTTATAATAAATTAAAGGGGATGATGTAATTGATTAGTGCATTATTAGTAAAAAAAGATGATACCTTTTTAATCGAATTAGATGAAACCAAAATAAATGATGATGAATATATGTGCAATTTATTAGGAATAAATAAAACAATGATTTCATCTGTTGTTAGAACAATCAATGATTGTTATTTTAGGATTTATTGTCAAGATTTTATCAATCGAGATGTAGAATGGTTTTCCAGCTTCCAAGTTGTAAACGGAAAATACAAAATGGATATACCGGAAGAAGCAATATTTATTCCAGTTAATCAATTTGTTGATGCTGATGGAGAATTAGATGAAGAAATATTAAATATTGAAAAATTATATCAATTTGTTTTAGAGGAAAGAATTGGATATATCCAAATGGAAGATGGAGTTAAAGCTTATGCTGTAGCTTTAGATTAGAGGTAGAGGATGAAAGATTTAATTACTTATATTTTTAAAGAACCAAATAAAGACTTTGAAATAAGAAAGCATCCAATTGATTATTCAATTAGAAAAGATTTGAACCAAGAATGGATGTTAGCTGTTGGTTCAGCAACAATTGGAAAAAGTCTTTATTTATATTTTGATGATTTAGGAATCAAAGATTATACAAATAAAAAGATAGAATATAATTTTAATATTCCATCTTATACTGATGCTTTTCAAAATCAAATTTTTGGAAATGTAATTATTGAAAAGGTAGATTATGCAGGTTCTCCAATTGATGTATCAGAAGAAGATTTAGAGTATATTAAATCTGTTATCTTTTTTGTTAAAGAAGAAGATAGATACACAACAAGCCATCCTGCTGTTGCTAAATATTTTAATTAGAAGGGAGTTGTAATTATGCCAATTACAGAAGAAGAAAAAATTAGAAGAAGAAAAATTATAGAAAAAAATTCAAATATTACTGGTGCAGGATTTGGTGAAGAAATAGATCCAAGAATTAATAATATTCCAGAAGTGGAATTATTTATTAATGGTGAGATTGAATTTGATGAATATCAAGAAGCTGTAATGAAATTTATAGCTTCTATATAGGTGATATTATGAATACTGGAATAAAAGAATACGATAAATTATTTTATCCTTTTACTAAAACATTAGTAAATAAATTTGATGAATTAAATAGAGAAAAGCTAAAATTAAAGGAAGAAGCTTATTCTAAGAATAAGATGGAAGAGCTAGATTTAAAACCTAGCTCTTATAATAAAGTTTTTAAAGATGGGTTTTCTATTAATTCTTTAAAGGCTTTACATAAATTTATTTTAGGTGGAGTTTATTCGTGGGCTGGTACTTTTAAGCAAGTTTCTTTATTTAAGAATCAAGATATTTTAGGTGGTGCATCAGTTCAATACTGTCCACCAGAATATTTAGAAGATAATATTAATGATGTATTATGGAAAATGAATAATACTAAATGGGATTCATTATCAAATGATGATAAAATATTAAAGTTTGCAGACCAATTTCAATATTTATGGCAGTGCCATCCATTTAATGAAGGTAATACGAGAACTACATCTAAATTTATGGAAGCATTTGCTAAAGAGAAAAATATTCCTGTTGATTTTAATAAATTATTCCATAATCCTACCGATTTAAGAAATGGATTTGTTTTATATTCAACAGGAGAACCAGATTGTAAAAAAGCTGTGTTCAAATATTTTAGAGATTCGGCTACTTATTCTGATATTGAATCTCCTTCTTTAGATGTTCCAGATAGATATTACGAAAAAATGATTGGCAGTATGTTTGATAAGCAAAAAGAAGAGAGAGTTATAAAAATAAACAATAGCAATAATGAGGAAATGGAGATGGATTAATTCCATCTTTTTTTATTTTGTTGCAATCCCTAATACCTGGTATAGATCAGGCATTACCCATTTCAAGCTTTCCCCACCCAAAAGAAATCTCCCCCTCTATTCTTACTAGCCCTTATTTTAGATACAAGCTCCTACTATCTGGATTATTCCAGATATTGTATTTGTAATAAAATCAGCCCTGCCACATCATGTTTAATGCAGTGGAGAGATCACTGCAGCAAACAACCGAGTAAGAATATTCACTGCCACGCCCACAGCCACATTTTTTGCCCTTATCAGAAGCTTTTTTCTAATTTATGTATAAATTATCATCATTA